>CACYCJ010000436.1 GCA_902772925.1 uncultured Lachnospiraceae bacterium | reverse complement strand
TGTCCTTCAAAGAACTGCCGAACAGAAATTTTCGCAGAAACATTATACTTTATATATTTAGTTGCATCCATTTGTGTAAAAATAGCCTGGGCTAATCCGGGAATCTTATTATTAGTCAGCATTCCCAAACTCATACTATCTATGAAGTCTTGATTATTCAGTGAATAAACTAAATATGTCTGAGTTCCTTGATTTTCATAATGAAATTCTCCCATAGTTTAATCTCCTCAATGATTGTATTTATAAAGTTTTATTAACGTCCATCTTGATTTTTTCATAGTAAAAACACATCCCTTAGAATTGAAGTCACCTACATCATCAAAAGAACAATCAATTACAACTGTACCATCTGACTGTATAAAGCCCCATTGTCCATTTTGATTTACCGCAGCAAATGAACTGGAAAATGAGTGCGCATCTTGGTAACTTGGATTAATGATATAATTACCATCTGTATCTACAAATCCCCACTTTCCATCAGAACACACTGCCGCTAAAATTGGATCATTATTATTTTTGTCATTACGATTAGTATTATAGAATGGTTTGGCATCAGTAAACTTATTTTTTCCTATCTCGTTGCAAGATGTATCTATCAAATAATAGTTTCCGTCTTTCATTACAAATGCACGATCATTTCGGAAAGCAATTTCCTTTGAATCAAGAACAACATCAGCATATGGAGTGGAATTTATTTTTTCACCTTGTTCATTAATAATATACCACTCATTTTCTCCCGTTCTAACAGCCGCTACACCACAATTAAATGTTGAACCGTATTCGTAATCGCCTAATACCTTTTCAAAATCCGAATTATAGTAAGCATACTTTCCTTCCACGGATACTGCCGTTAAGCTGTTATCTACATACAAGCCCAAATGCTCATATTTAACATTCTCATCCATTTCTATTTTTTTGTTTCCTTTTGAGGAAATGTACATCCATTTTCCTTCTTTAGTGCATACTGGCATAACATATCCGCTATCATCTTTGTTCTTTTTATTTGTAAAATACGAAAAATGTCCTGCGGAAACATATGACTTGTTCAGTATTCGCTTTCCTGTTTCATCAATCACACCATATAAGTCATCAGATTTAACTGAAGCAAAACCACCAGAAAAAGCATTCACATCTGTATACATTTGATAATCAGTAGCATATGTATATTCTATATTTGCCATTTTTTCAGCAAATCCATCAGAGCGAAGTCGCTTACTCTTTACTTCATCATCCAGTTGAAAACAATCTTCATACATCTTTAAATCAATATATCTGTCGAGTAAACACTCATACGCTTGTGGAGAGTCCTTGATATCTTTAACCATCTGCTCTGCCAATCTCAACGCTTTCTTTGAAAAACCATTATTGACATACACATTTACATATTCGATATAGGTTTCCGCATTACAATTCAGCTTAATGGCTTTATCATAGTATTTTACTGCATCATCAACAATTCCTTGTGAAGCGTAGTCACGAGCGTAAAATAAAGTCTGATTATATTCATTTAAATTTTTCATATTAGTTGTAATTAATGAATACAGACTAATAGCGGTAACAAGTAGAATTGCTACAGGAATTAAAACTTTATTAATTTTCATGTTCGTTTCCTTTCCTTCATCTATTATGAAACTATGCTCCAACAATTAATGTTGATAATAACGTACCCACTAATATAGAGGGTGCAAAAGCGATGTAGTCTTTCCTATTTTTTCTCTTTGTTATAAGCATGAAGATTGACACTACAAATGACACGACAAAAGACAAAAAGAGTGATGAAACTGATCCTCTTATTCCATAATATAATCCCATCACCACAAATAGCTTAATATCACCAAACCCTATACCTTCTTTTATGATTAATCTCATTATACAAAGTAAAACCAATATACCCACTGCTGCAATTACACAGCCTAATAATTCTGTAATTGCTGTTTTAAAATCCATAATCATCTCTAATATAGCTATTACAACTCGTATAATAACTAAACACAGCAATATTTTATTGGGGATAATATGTTTTCGATAATCGATTAAAGCCAAGGGCCAAAGTGCGGAACAGAAAATCACACGTTTTATCACAAAAGTCCATTGGCAATCATATAGAATTACCAATATCAGAAAAACAGCGAGAATTGAAATAATATATCCAAAGCCAAATATAGCCTGTTTTTTGTTTTTCGGCAAAACCGCACTTATATTTTTTTGATTTTTGACAGCATCTGCTTTTAAATAAATACAGCCAATTCCAATTGATAATAGTGTGACTATTCCTGTGATAATTAAATCAATCATTAATGTATCTGTCCTCTGCTTGTTATTCCTTTACTGCTTCCCAATACCCAAGTGGATTTTTTTTGAAAGAATATCCTTGACTTTGTAACCATAATGCAGCTTGCTTCACATTTGTATCCATTGTTTTATCGGGATCCGAGTTGAAATAGAATTGTTTTCCCTTGTTTTGCTCAAGGAATTTATTGCGAATAGTTCTCTCATCATAATTACCATTATAATCAGAACCCATAACAAAATAGGTTGCTCCTATGTGTTCAGCATCTTCAATCAATCCGTTTCCAGAACCAATCATTACCTTATTTGAGGAAGCGTTGTGCGTATAATCTCTTACAATATCATCAAGCGATTTTTGAGTCGTTTCTGGAACAGTTGTTTCAGCTGTTGATTCTTGTGTTGCATCTGTCGGTGAAGTTTCGTCAGTATTATCAGAATCTCCGGCAACTTCTTCGTCCGCTTTTTTTGCTGCACCCCAAGCCTTCGTGGATGCACATTGGCAGATGTCAAATGTGATATCCACATTCAGTAGCTTAATTATTTTTACAGAATATCTTGCAACAACTTTAATTTCAGCAGAGCCATTTACGCAAAACACTGAATCCCCAAAGTCAATACTACTAAGATAAGAACCAGATGTTTTTTCTACTCCTAGCCGTTTAAGAACTGTTTCACAATCAGCTGATGTTCCTGATAGACGTCCCTTTGCAAACTGCTTAACTAATATAGCAGTCGCCATTGATTCCACCTTATTGGCAGCTTCATTCTTTAATAACGCTACCATGCTTGATTGCATTTCAGAATCATTAATAAGACTGGATCCTACTTCTGTTACATTTTTCAGTGTACCGGTAACATCATCAAGATTATCTACGACATTATCTATACTCTGATAAGCTTTGGCTCCATCTGCACTCAGTTTTGACTGTTTATCAGCTAGTCCTGTTAAAGAATACACATAAGAAAACTCTGATAAGTCTTTTGCAACTCCATCAATAACAGTTCCAATTTTAGCTTGAGCATAGCAAATATGCGCAACAAACAGAATTGATATGATAGCAAACATAAAAGTTGTCAGTGCTATCGTAGCTTCAATCACTACTGCACCTGATTCCTTGTTTTGCTTCTTTTTATCCATACATTTCCCTCAAAACAAGTTGTAATTTTATTATATCATCGAGATTCTTTCCACTTTGTACAACCAGTAAATGCACCATCTGCTATGGTAGTAACATTACTAATAAAGGTTATTTCAACCAAATTCTCACAATTCATAAAAGCATGCTTTCCGATAGTTTTACAATTCTCTCCACCAGAAAGTTTTGCTAATCCCTTGGCTCCGGAAAATGCTTCTTCTCCTATATAATTAACCGTGTCTGGAATTACAACTTCACAGTTACCAAAAACAGCTCCAAGTACTCTTGAGGATTGATTAAGATCTCCTATGCCAACAACTTTTTTCCCTTCTAATTCTGAAGGAATAATTATTTTGTCATATTCAATATAATCGTAATTTTTAAACTGAGTAATCGTGACCCCACCTTCTACTTCTTTGCAAGTAAAAGCTTCGGTTGAATCATATATTTTTCCCTCGTTTGCAGTAGAAGTATTGTCAGATTCTTTCAAAGAGACTTCACTATTACTTGAATCCATTGAGTTTTTGCTGTTTCCCGTACCATTACAAGCACTAAACGAAAATATCATTATTATAAATAATACAAGACCTATTGTTCTTTTCATTTTTATCTCCTTAATATCCTCTTGTAGTTGAATAGGTAATAGTATTCCATGAATCCATGCGATCAGACGCATCTCCAATATATGATAGTACATATGAAGTATCCAGCATTAATGGTTTTACCTTTACCTTGGCATCTATAGAATAATAAACTTGTGATTTTGATAAAGAATACTCATCATCTTTAAGAACACATTTTGACATATTCGTTTGAATCACGTCCGATAGTCGACCGTACACGTTATATGACTCGCTACCCAACAGTTTTAAAAACAAAATCAACTTCATATAATCACTGTAAGAAAACGTAATGGCACTCGTTTTATCTGTTACTGGATTATGTGATGCTCTAGTCATAAACATCCAATTCTCAACAAACAAATCATCTTGCTTAGTCTTAATTAATATAACAGGTATTCCACACTTCAATGTTTTCAAATCCTGTGCGCTTTCTAAAGCTGTTAAACCTAAACAAATAATAACTTTAACCAAACCCGCAGGTACAATACCATGTGTAGCTACATTTACAGAGGAAGCAAATGCCACAAGTCCTTCATCACTATAATATGTTGAGAATATTGTTGGAACATTTAGAGCAAATCTAATCATAAAAATTGTACTATTGATGGCTGATTTTGAATCTTTGATATTCTTACCATACATTACATATTCAACTTCATTGCCATATGACCAATTAGTTGATTCACTATTTCTCAACTTATTCGTCAACGTCTTATTATATTTTTGAGTTACATCCGTGCTTTTCCATGCCTCGTTTTTTCCAGAATAATATGACTGTGCATTACTATATGAGATGTTCTTTTGTTCCGATTTATCAAGCATTTTGTATTTAGCTTCATATTCAAATGTTTGCCATGTCAACATACTAGTAATATAATCCAAGGCAAACAAATCATCTCTTAAATCTACTCCTGCCTGTGCCATAGTTGAACCAAAATTAGAAAACAAGCCTTTAGCAAAATTCGAAACATCTTTAATTTTAGATGATATTTTTGCTGAATCCAAATCTGCCGATGTGCCGGAAGGTAATCCATCTAATGTTGTTATATCGTTTTTGCTCGCTACGTCTGATATAACATCATCATCTGCTCCATCAGCTTGATCATCCGCTGCTTTTTTCTTTTTTTTGTATTCATTCTCTTTATCTTCATCTTTAGGTGTATCAAAACCTTGATCAATCATCCACTTATATACGACATATTTCGTATCTGCAATTTTAGGATCATTATTTGCAGTATAGTTTAATGCTGAGATTTCAACACCCACCATGCTAAAATCATATGTTTCGTTTACATATGCATCTAAATCTGCTTTATAAAGCGGAATATCACTTTCCAATACACTGGAATTATTTTTGAAAGATTGATAACCATCAATCTTCTTATCAATAATTGATTGTCCGTTATACTTTATTTTTCTTGCCCCTTCTCTAACGGTTCCAATAGCTGATTTAACATTGTTTATGTGGTCGATATAGTCCTGGATATCTGATTCTTTCAATTTTTTATATGAGGTTTTCACTTCTTGAATTTCTTTTTGATCAGATTTTGCTAATTCGATATCAGAAGCATAGCTATTTGCTTTCCCTTCCCAAGAAGCAAATTTATTATCTGCTTTTACAACAAGTTTT
>CACYCJ010000435.1 GCA_902772925.1 uncultured Lachnospiraceae bacterium | reverse complement strand
TATATGGATAACCAGTAAACCTGCTGCCACCCACAGTATTATCGTAACTATCCAATGAATGATACTCTGCGATACCGTGAGATTCTTTATATCAAGTCCGAGTTTGCCTTCAATAAATACAAGCAATAATTCAATAGCAAATGCAGCGCACGCATATAATGCACACCACAAATAGTTAAATCCCGTAACTTTTTTATTTTCCATTTTGAAACCATCCTCCAGAGTCTTTTCTATAATGCTTTGGTTATCCTAAAAATCTTCGATATAATATCCATCAGACATATGGTAAATTCTAAACCAATAACACCATGAAGCTGAAGCAACTATACATAGCTCATCTTCACCATTATTATAAAACCGCCCTTCTCCCATTTGATCAGTTAATTCAAATCCCTTACTTGATACAACATCATCATAAATGTAATCATGTGCTCCTATAAAGACACTATAGTTGTCCTCTGATCCGATTGTGATGCCATCACTATGGGTAAAATAAACAGCCGAAGCTTCGTATAATTCACCAAAGCCATAACCGTATTGTTTTAGATAATAATATATACTAATCTCGATCAAAAAAAAGATTACTACTACCAATCCCAGTAAAGCACAGATGCCTACTATTATTTTCTTCTTTAAACTACTCATATTGCTCCATTTAGTCACTACATTCCACTAGTAAAAACTATAAAAAAGAATAATCCCACTCCACAACTAAGCCATAAAATAATCGAGGCAACGAGGTAGTATATATTATCGTTGGAACGAGTACTTTTATTAATCTGCCTTACCGTAGCAATAATGATCCACACAAAGTAAAACAGTGGCATGAGCATGTGACAGATAAGTAACGGGAGGCACTCCCATTCATTATGATAGTCATACCACCTGCCATCCTCCTTGAAGTACCATATAAGAGTGAGCGCTGTCAAAATAATAGGTGGTAATACAAACAGTATTTTTTTCTTTATGCTTTTTTCCATCTTCTTTTATCTCTACCCATATCCTATATAATTAACGTGCACCTAGGTATTATAACATCTTTGTTATCCAATTAACACGTTGTTTCATACATCTACGTATAAGGGAGCTTTTTGTCGCTGCTTCGTAGCCGTGACAGGCACCTTTAATATCGTGCACTTCCACTCTGATGCCTTCCGCTTTTAATCTATCTGCAAATGCTATCCCTTCATCATGAAGACAATCAAACTCAGCTACTTCAACATATGTCTCTGGGAAATAATCCAATAAGTCAAGTTCTGAGATAGAGGCATACTTCACCTGTTCAGAATCCTGATTCTTTAGATACATATCCCAAAATAGTTTATTACAACGCGAATCCCATATCGGTGTATCAGTAAATCTTTTCATAGATTCTGTGATCATTCGTTTATCAAGAGCAGGATAAATTAGCATCACACCTTTAGGGAGAGACTCTTTTCTATCATGTAGCATTGATACAACTGCCCCAGCAATATTTCCGCCTGCACTATCTCCTGTCACAATGAGTCTTTCTTTATTAATTCCAAGTTTAGAAGCATTTTTTAACACCCATATATAAGTGTTATAGCAATCCTCGATTGCAACCGGATATGTATATTTCGGCATTAGTCTGTAGTCAGGCATGATTACTTTTGCGTTCAGCTTATGTGCATACCACTTGGCTACCTGATAATGAGCACCTGACGCACTCATCAAAAAACCACCACCATGAAAAAACATGATGCACGGAAGATCCTCGACAGATTCTGCAAGCTTTTTAGGTTCAAAGATAAGTGTTGGTATCTTCGCCCCTTTATATCCTGGCGTAGATATCCTGCGAACTCCAACAAACTTGTCTGACTTAGGTCTGTTTAACTTGTATCCAATATTGAGCAGTGGATACAGACGCCCAACCACTGAACCGCTGTATATAGAAATACTTTTTAATTCTTTATCTATGTTATATTTCATATTCCTGTTACCCAATTAATCTAAGAAGAAAGTTCTTATCATTTCTTTCTCTTCGTCAGTCATGTAATGCAGATGGCCTCGTCCCTTTATTAGATAGGTGGTACAATTAGGGATGATTTCTTTAGCCCTCTTTATAACACCCTCGCCTGGAAAGAGGCAATCTTTCTCAGCTCCCATAACAAGTGTTGGCGCCTTGCATCTCATCATCAGCTTACCCGAAACATTACTAGGCATTCCAGTTTTTACTTTACTGTAGGTAATACTAAGCTTAGCCGTCTGATACATTTCATCGGAAATGTTATCCTCCGTAATTGCTATCGGCATTATCGTTTTTCGAAGCCATTTGTCTTTCTTGGTAATCCAGTACATTATCATCGGAAACATCATTGAGCTACTATTAATAGC
>CACYCJ010000434.1 GCA_902772925.1 uncultured Lachnospiraceae bacterium | reverse complement strand
CTGCATCTATCATCGCAATAGAATGTTCACCAAAAACGATATCCACATTCTCCAAGTCTTCTTCAAATGAAGAACGCTTATATGACAGACAGAACTTGCCCTCTTGCATCGCATTTGGTATATGTCCAGATAACTTAAAGTTTGGTAAGTTGAGCCAATTAATGTATTCTGCAGCCCTATTTATTGAATTAACGCCCTGATGTAATGGATGAATCCATACGGGATGGCAACGATAGATAATCTCAATATCAGGATTCATCTTAGCAATCTTGCCAAATACCCATATCATCATATCCTCATCACTACGATTCTTGACGGCTGTCCAATCACCTGCACCACTAGCTACGCAAAGTATCTTCTTGACTTTTTTAGGATATACAGGATTTGGTATATAATAGTTCTTTCTGATGGGCATTATCCTATGAGGCAAATGATGATAAATAAAGGTATTACAACCTATTTTGTCCCAAGCATAGAATTCTGTATGCCTGCCAAAGAAATACAAATAATTACTGCTATAATTTGGCGGGAGATAACCATCTTGAATGAGTTTAACATTCAACTCTTTTTTGTCACTTATTCTATGATATCCTTCATGGAATGACGAGAGCCTGATGGTGTCGTCTTTCCATACTATTCCCATTTTGTTAAGAATATACTTTATATTCTCTATCTTGCTTGCCTGCTTAAAATCCAAGTTTATGCGATAGCCTATTCTGTTAAGATTGCCATAAAAGAGATATTTAACACCATCTTTATGGGCAACAGATATCTGAGATGATAGATCTCCTTTTAACCTTAGCAGAGGCAACATGAATGGCCTCGCAATTTTCTTAATCAGCTTAAATATAATATTAGTTGATTTAACTACAGGAGTATAATAATACTCACATTCAACATGAACAAAGCCTCTTTCTACCCATGCAGGAGCAAAGATTCCTAAATCATCGCAAACAATAATTTTGTTCTTAATCTCTCTACCTTTAAAAAGGTTGTCTATTATCCGTTGATTTTTCAGAATCTTAATATCTTCATAATATGCGAAGACATCCTGACCCTGTTTATCAGGATTAAATGCATCCTTATCACATTCTTCCCTCTCCTTGTCAGTTAATAAATCGGCAAATGTAAAATACTTGCAACTTATGCCAAATATCTTATCTATCAGTTCCCTCTCATTTTCAAAAAGAAATTGAGTAGATACAAATGTAATCTCTGATTCTCCACTTAGAATAGGTTTTAATCTATCAAGGGAAGGTAATTTGACATTTTGACTAATTAATACAATATTATCCATTGATCTTATCTCTTAACATTGATGAACTAATGCCTTCCGTATGGCTTAGATATTCAATCCTAGCTCCATACTTCGCAAACTCTCTCTCGTATTTATTATATAATTCTGTTCCTTTCCATTCATCGCCATGAAACATTACGTCGAAACAATGATTCTTCAGAAACTCTACTTTATCCGTTGTTGTCTGAGGTGCGACTTCATCAACATACTTTAATAACAAAGTTCTTTAGTTCTACGTAGAATATTGAGATATCCAATATGGAACATATCATATACCCCAATGGTATATCCAATAGTTAATATCATTTTTGCCCCCCTACTTTATCAGAGCCTATTGTCTCTCTCAGCATAGTACTACTAATACCATCCGTATGTGGAAGATATACAATTTCAACACCTACTGGCAGAAATTGCTTCTCAAATTCATTCCACTGAGGCGAGCCTTGCCAATCTGAACCAACAAACATCTTGTTGAAATGAAGATTCTCCCATGCTGCAAACTTATTCTTATCAGGTTGGGGCACGACCTTATCCACATAACGGATAGCATCAACAATAGCACATCTGTTCTCGAATGGTATTATTGGTCTCTTATGTTTGTCGTGCTCTACTAACTCGTCTGTACTAACACCAACTATCAAATAATCACATTGTTCTTTTGCTCTTCGTAGTATATTAAGATGCCCAATATGGAACATATCAAATACACCCGTTGTATAACCAATAATCATTGACTTCTTCATATAGTTCTCTTCATGAAATTATATACATACTTGATGAAAAAACTGTCTTAATTGCAAAACTAACACAACACTCCTTATGATGTTCTCAAAGAGTCATTATGTTTCTGTTTTATATATTCATATGTTGACCACACTAATGGAAGTAAGGTCGTGGAAATAGTAAAACAAAACGTTCTGAAGGAAAAATCATAACTATCATAATGAAGAGATCTGAATATCCAGAATACTATTAGTTGCAATACAAATATTGTATATGAATCCTTCCCATAATATTCAATCAGTTCAGAAACCTTCAGCATATCAAAAAATCTTTGGAGTAGTCTAATAATATATATTAGCAAATAGCTTACGTAAAAATATGCTATCCAATGTTGTCCTTGAAATCCATAGCATTTGAATGCTATTGGAAAGAAGTCTAATGTAGTATAACTATCAGCCATGATAAATATCATGCCAAGGAAAGATCCTGTCAGTGTAGTCTTAGTAATGTGTACGCCGTTTTGCATAATATGAATTCCACAAACAGTAAGGAAAATATATCTGATCGCCAATAATCTGAATGCAACTTCTGAACACCCTAGTATTGAACAAATACTTTCAAACAATATATTTGCCCCCCCCACAAGCAAGAAAGTTCGGATAGGCCCCAAACTTTTATATAGCCAAATAACGACTGGCAGGAGTGCAAATATCTGCAAATATACCCAAGGGTAATATGAACCTGGCCCAAGTCCACCTGATATAAAGATTGTCTTTACCAACCTCATAACATTATTATCTATAAGTAGGCAATATAGGCATATTATCAATAATTGTGAGACTACAAACGGGACTAACACCCGTTTTGTCATTTTCCATGTTCTTTTACGGAAATAATCTTGTATTTTAATTGTTGCAGAATTTTTATAAATTCTATATGTATTAATCGACTGTACATATATAAATAATGGCACAGACATACCTACCCAGAGATTAAAAAAAAGGTAATTACTAACAGCTGTATGCCCTAAGTTATGAAGTAAAATTACCCCTATAATGGCTATACCTTTGACAAAATCAATAAGTCTGTCATGACAATCTGTATGGTAAAATATTTTATTTCCCATATCCGATTCTCGATTTAACCATATTAAGGGCCTTAACCGTTATCAACTGACGTTCTGAGGAATTTAACCCTATTGTATAAACACAAACTAATACCGACAAAACTGATACCGTTACTGTTGCAAAGAAAGAAAGAAAATCTTCGCATCCTATCATCCTATATAATACAATAGGAAGTGCCGATGACAACAATGATACAATTATAACATTAGATGCTACCTTAGCAAGATAAACTCGTATGCCGATATTCAATTGTTTGCGCATAATAAACATACGAACTCCCAGTCCTATTATGTTACGAATAACATTCAATAGAAACAGAATCTCTGGAATATGAGTAATTCGAATACCTAAATAAGTGATAGGTATAAATGACAAAGATAATATAGCCAGGCGTTTGTTATATATTGCCACCTTACCAGTGGCGAGGTTCCCTGTATATAAAGGATTTATCAACGTATCTATCAACACACACAACAAGGTAAGCCTTAAAAAATTAATGGTATGATCAGGAAATTCACCCAGCCACAATCGTAATAAATAATCAGCACCAAGCATAACTGGCAAAGACAAAAGCAACATAAGAAAATAGCAATACTTTGAACTTGCAAATATCAATGTTTGCATGCGCTGTTTATCATTCTGGGAGTACGACTTTATTATTTGAGGATTTATAGCCGTCTGAATACTCGTGGTAAATTGAGTCATCGCGGACTCAACTTGAACGGCTATTCCCCTTGCTGCATTCACGACAGGACCACAAAACATATTAATCAATATATTCAATCCCTGAGTATAGAACATATAAGAAAAATTACCAAACATACTCCATCCTGTAAATTTTCCCATTTCCTTGAGCATCGATTTATCCCATACTCTTCTGATTTTGGATTCTATATAATGCCTTCTGCAATAAACAAGATTGAATAAAAAAACTAGAACTTGTACTGAAAACAATAATAGAGCATAAAAAACAAGTCTATCAATCGGTGATATCGAGAGTAATGATACTATTATCAAGTTTAGAACGCTGTTAACTATAGAAATATAAGCATATATGGACATCTTCTCATGTGCAATAATATCAGAATTGAAAGGAACAACAACGATTGCCACCATAGTTTGAGCGATTGATAGCTGATATACCCACATTGCAGCAACCATTCTATCTTCAGGTATTATCATTTTATTATAGAAGAACCATAGACCTAATGTCTCTCCAAGTATTAATATGATTATAGCTAGACAGCAATGGATAAAGAATGACATTGAGAATACCTCGTTTAGTCGTTTCCTATCATCATTACCAAGATAATAAGTG
>CACYCJ010000433.1 GCA_902772925.1 uncultured Lachnospiraceae bacterium | reverse complement strand
CTTGGGAACAGCGTAAGCTAAATGAATACTTGGAAGTATCAAAATCAAAGAACAAAGATGAAGTGTATGGAAAAGAGGATGTTCTCTCTGTATCCGGGGACTATGGCATAGTCAATCAGATAGAATTCCAAGGACGATCATTTGCTGGAGTTTCTGTTGCTCCATATGGAGTTGTTGAGACTGGAGATGTCGTATACACAAAGTCTCCGCTTAAATCTAATCCATATGGAATAATCAAGACAAATAAAGGAAAACCGGGCATTGTATCAACATTGTATGCAGTTTATAAACCGCTGGATAATGTATTTTCTGAGTTTGTTCAAATCTATTTTGAGCAGGATTCCAGGATGAACAATTACATGCATCCATTAGTAAATAAGGGTGCTAAAAATGATATGAAGGTGTCGGATGAAAATGCTTTGAAAGGTGAAGTTTACTTCCCAGGTAGAGATGAACAGATTAGGATTTCGGAGTATTTTGCAAACCTCGACAACCTTATCACCCTTCATCAGCGTAAGGTGGAATCGTTAAAAGTATTTAAAAAGTTTATGCTGCAAAATATGTTTCCTGGGAAAAGATAAGAATTTATACGATATTAAATTAATCAATATAGTAAATAGATAATAATGCTTAATGGTTGATATTGTTTGATGCGAAGGAAAGGATATGTTATGGCGGAATTAGAAGCAGTAATCGAACAAAAACTTATTGATCAGCTTACCGGTGGTGATTCACAATGGACATACAGACCAGATATAAAAAATGAGGATTTGTTGTGGCAAAATGTAAAATATATTCTCGAACAAAACAATAAAGCTATTTTAAATGATATTCCGCTCAGCGAATCGGAATTTGCTAAAGTAAAGAATGATCTTTCGCATGCCACATTTTATGATGCCGGAAAATGGCTCGCCGGAGAAAATGGAAAGGTTTATGTTCATGTCCAAAGAGGTAATGAAACTCTGCATCTTCTTGTTTTAAATAACGAACATATTGCCGGTGGTACAACTGTATACGAAGTTATCAATCAGTTTCAAGCTTTCAAAGATGAAGATGATTTGTTTTCAAGAGATAGACGGTTTGATGTTACGCTTTTAATAAATGGGATACCCCTAATTCACATTGAACTTAAAAACAAAAATCACTCTTTATGGGAAGGATTTAATCAGATCAAGAAATATATTTCCGAAGGTAAGTTTAGGGGGATTTTTTCAAATGTACAAATGTTTGTAGTTAGCAATGAGGTTGATACGAAGTATTTTGCTTCTGCACGCGATACGGAGCTAAATAAAAAATTCTTGACGGGGTGGATAGATCATAACAATCAACCGGTTGGTAATTATCTTGATTTTGCCAAATCAGTTCTTAAAATTCCCGAGGCTCATGAGATGGTAACGAGATATACGGTGCTTGATAAAGATAGCAAAAGACTACTGATTTTGCGCCCGTATCAGATTCATGCTATTGATGCGATGAGAAAAGCATCAAGAAAGGGGCAATCCGGTTTTATATGGCATACAACCGGCTCTGGAAAGACCATGACTTCCTATAAGTCCACTAGAAATCTGCTGATGGATATTCCGTCAATAGAGAAAACTGTATTTCTTATTGACAGAAAGGATCTTGATACGCAGACTACAATGGCATTTCAGTCATATGCTGATAATGACACCATTGATGTTGATAATACGGATGATGTTACAGCACTGGTAAATAAACTGGCAGATAAAAACAGACAGATGATAGTTACTACTCGTCAGAAAATGCAAATTATGATAACTAAACGCCTCAAAGAAGGAATGCCGAAATATGATGCTATAAAATCAAAAAAAGTCGCCTTTGTGGTAGATGAATGTCATAGAGCTGTTTCGCCGGAAACAAAGAGACTTATCGAAGGGTTTTTTAGAGGCTCATTGTGGTACGGATTTACCGGTACTCCGATTTTTGAAGAAAACGGATACGAGGCCAAAGGAGATCTGCCACAGACTACTGAACAGTTGTATGGTAGATGTCTTCATAGTTATACAATTAAAGAGGCTATTCATGATGAAGCTGTACTTGGTTTTATGGTTGAAAATCTTGGTACAAAAGATGAGGTTGATGCTGATATTTACAAGACTGAAAAACATAGGCGTGAAGTATTGGATGTTATTCTGAATAAGTGTTATTCAAAATTTGGAATGGCTAATGGAAGAGGAGAAACATACGAAGCTATACTTACAGTTGGTTCTATTAAAATTGCGCAGGCTTATTATGAGCTTCTTAGTAAAATAAAGAGAGGAGAGGATGAACTTCAAATCTCTGAAGAGGTAAAAAAAGCTCTTCCGGATTTTCCTAAATTTGCAATTACTTATTCTGTATCAGAAAATGATGAGGCTTCGCAGGTCAATCAGGATAATATGAAAGATGCTCTGATTGAATATAATGATATGTTTGATACAAGGTTTTCTGTTGAACGAATTTCTGCATACAATAGTAATCTCAATAAGCGTCTTGCAAGAAAAGAGGATAAGTATAAAAAACGAGAAGAACAACTTGATCTTGTGATTGTTGTAGATCGTTTACTTACAGGTTTTGATGCTCCACCTATTTCAACTGTTTTCATAGATAGGCAACCTATGAAACCGCAGGATATAATACAGACTTTTTCGCGAACAAATAGGTTGTATGACCGTCTTAAACTGTACGGTCAGATAGTGACATTTCAATCGCCAAAAGAATTCAAAGAGGAAATTGATAATGCGCTTAAACTATATTCTCTTGGAGGTGATGGACAGCCGTTAGCTGAAGAGTGGGAAAAAGTAAGAGAAGAATTTTCTATTAATCTGAGAGCGCTTCGTGGTCTTGTTTCAACTTCAGATGAAGTGGCAAATCTTTCAAAATCACAGAAAAAAGTATTCATAAAGCTATTCAGAGAACTTGATAAAAGCTTCTCTCATTTAAAGGCATTTTCAAAATACTCTGAGGATATAATAAAAGATATGGGCTTTTCTCAAGATGAATTTGAAGATTATGCCGGACGCTACAAAAATGTGATAGATGAATCTAGTGGCGGTGAGACAACAGATGATCCGGAGGAGGAACCTGTAGTTGATGAGTACGATCTTGTTGCTATTTCAAGATTTACGATAGACTATGAATACATTATTAATTTGATTCAAGGTCTTACTAATTTAATTCATACGGAAGATGAAGAGGAACAAACAGATGAAGAAGAGTTTAGTAAGCAAATGGTTGCTGTAAGAGGAATGATTGAAGACTTCAGAAAAGATAATCCGAAGTTGGGAGAACTTCTGAGCGAAGTTGTAGATGATATAGAAAAGGATAGATATAAATATGCAGGCGAGGATGTTTCCATAATAATAAATAAACTTCGTAATGATGCAGTCGATAAGGCGGTAACAGATTTTGCCAAGAAATGGTATATGTCTAAAGAAGATGTTATGTTTGAAGTGGTGCATTTTAAACAGGGTGTTATGGCAAATGAAAATAACTTTAAAGATAACGCTGATTATACTCAATACAAGGCAAATACGGAAAATCCGCTGATGAAGTTTAAATTTAGATCGGCTCTTGTACAGGACTTTAAAGAAAATCTTATGGAAGAGATTAAACCATTGCTATAAAGAATAAAAGATGTCGTCAGAATTGAAAAGCGTAAGTGTACATAGAGTCAAGGGAAACCTTGGCTCTTTTGCTTTTCTTGGGAACAGCGTAAG
>CACYCJ010000432.1 GCA_902772925.1 uncultured Lachnospiraceae bacterium | reverse complement strand
TCATCTGCCTTAGAGCTGAGAACTAACGCTATCTCATACTTGTTCATCTTTCTTACCTCCTTTTGGACTTATGGTCTTTGCTTTCGGGTTTGATGAAGCGTAGCCTTCACCTGCAAAGACAAGGAAATATTTATAAAAAATATATCACAGTTGTCGAATATACCATATCTTAAAAGAAAGTGCAAGCAGTTTATCTTCTCCTGCTTGCAAGATTCATTCTTGATATGGCACGCCTGAGCCTTGCTTCCGCAAGATTATACTCATGGATGCTCTGTTTATGCAGCAGCGCCTCTCTTGCACGTATCTCGTGCTGTCTTACCCTTTCCTCATCGATCTCGTCCGGATGCTCCGCAGCCTCGACAAGGACAAGAACATCATTGTCACTTATCCTTAAGAAGCCTCCTGAAACGGCAGCCTCCAGATAATCCTGCCCGGGCGGCTTATAACGCATTATACCCGGAACGATCGCCATGATAAGATTGCTGTGGTGCGCAAGTATTCCGACCATTCCGTCCTCCGAAGGGAGGATCAATGATTCCAACGGTCCTTCATAAAAAATACTATCTGCTTCATATACATGTGCGGCAAATTCTTCCATCTGAAAAACTCCTGCTCATAACATACGATCAATACTCGGCCTTCAAAATCTCCTCGGCCTTTCTCTTTGCATCCTCAATGGTTCCTACATTGAAAAATGCGGCTTCCGGCAGATCATCCATAGCGCCGGACAAAATCTCTTTAAATCCCTTAATTGTCTCCGAAATAGGAACATACACTCCGGGATTACCTGTAAACTTCTCTGCAACAAACATAGGCTGCGACAAAAATCTGATTATCTTTCTTGCTCTGTTAACCACGAGCTTATCATCATCCGAAAGCTCATCCATTCCGAGTATCGATATGATATCCTGAAGTTCATTATTCTTCTGAAGATACTCCTGAACCTTTCTGGCCACCATATAATGCTCCTCGCCCACGATGTCGGGTTCAAGGATCCTGGATGTGGAATTAAGAGGGTCGACTGCGGGATATATACCCTGTTCGGCAATTTTTCTGCTTAAAACCGTCGTAGCATCCAAATGAGAGAATGTGGTTGCGGGAGCCGGGTCAGTCAGATCGTCCGCAGGAACATATACCGCCTGCACGCTCGTTACGGAACCGTTTTCGGTAGATGTGATCCTTTCCTCAAGTGCTCCCATTTCCTCGGCAAGTGTAGGCTGATATCCTACCGCCGAAGGCATACGCCCGAGCAGTGTGGAAACCTCCGAGCCCGCCTGTACAAATCTGAAAATATTATCTATAAATAAAAGCACATCTCTGTTTTCTTCATCTCTGAAATATTCGGCCATTGTAAGTCCCGTAAGTGCCACTCTCATTCTGACTCCGGGAGACTCATTCATCTGTCCGAATACCATTGCGGTCTTATCAATAGTTCCGCTTTCGATCATTTCATTCCAGAGGTCGTTACCTTCCCTGCTTCGTTCACCTACACCGGTGAAAATGGAATAACCGCCGTGCTCCATTGCAACATTATGTATCAATTCCTGTATAAGCACAGTCTTACCTACACCGGCACCCCCGAAAAGACCGGTCTTTCCTCCCTTACTGTAGGGTTCGAGAAGATCGATAACCTTAATTCCTGTCTCGAGGATTTCAACAGCAGGACTCTGGCTTTCAAAGGACGGCGACGGTCTGTGAATGGTCCATCTTTTGCAATCCTCCGGAATCGCATCACCGCCGTCGATAGGATCACCGAGAACATTAAACATTCTTCCGATGGTCTTATCTCCTACGGGAACACGGATGCCGTCACCGGTTGCAATCGCTTTGTCACCTCTTGCAATACCTTCTGACTGTGAAAGCATTATACATCTTACGGTATTTCCTCCTATAAGCTGCGAAACCTCCATAAACCGTTTCTGTCCTTCAACGGTAACATAGATTGCCTCCCTAAGCTTCGGAAGACTTCCTTCTTCAAATTCTACATCTATTACAGGTCCGGAAACCTGTACAACACTACCTTCTGTCAAGTGGAGTTTCCTCCTTCTTCTTTTTTTTCTGTTGAGCCCTTGCTCCTCCTGCCACCTCGGTTATCTCCTGAGTTATAGCAGCCTGACGGACTCTGTTATATTCCACTGTAAGCTCTCCCAAAAGTTCATCGGCATTATTGTTGGCGGAATTCATTGCATTCATTCTTGCATTCTGCTCACTTGCATAGCTTTCCACAAGGCCACCGAAAACATAACTGGAAATGTAGCTTTGCATGATCTGGTTCAGAACCTCATCCACCGAGGGATAAAATTCATATTTTTTCGTATACGCCTTTTTACCCGTAAAGTCAGATTTGAGAAGCGGAAGGAGTCTCACCTTATTGACTACCGCATCCCCGTAATTCTGATGTATGCTGTAGATCATCTTTATATCTCTCACCTGTTCTTCATTAAACAGTCTGAGAAGTTCCTCACTGATCTCTCTTGCCCTGTGAAATGACGGGTTCTGAGCCGTATACACAAAATCATCGACTATATCGATGTTTTTCTTCATGAAATGTCTTCTTCCGTATTCTCCGACAATGAAAAGCTTAACATCCGCATGTTTTTGCATTTCCTCCTCGGCCACCTTGATCACATTGTGATTATAGGCACCCGCCAGTCCCTTGTCGGCAGTTATAACAAGAAGCGCTCTTTTGGATTTCTTTTTGTTATCCAGCTTATCCGAATAGAAATATCTGCTGTCCTTTGACTCGGCATTTACAAGTATCCTCCGGATCTCACTTCTGAGCATACTGAAATAAGGACCGTTGCTGTCAAGATCCTGCTTTGCCTTCTGCATCTTCGTGGAAGATATGAGATACATCGCATTCGTTATCTTTTTTGTATTTTTGACGCTTTCGATTCGTCCCTTTATCTCATTTGTACTGCTCATATCAGCCGGTCACTTTCCTTTAATGTATCCGATATATAAACACCTTGTCGGTATCGCAGCTGCGAGATTACATCGGCATTTGATTATATCCCGCCAGTATCTTCTTTGATGCCTCGATAATTTTCTCCTTAAGCTCATCGGAGAGAGTCTTTTCCTTTTCTATCGTATCAATGATATCGCTGTGTTCGTTTGAAAATCTCTCAAGCAGATAGCTTCTGAAATCATTTATCTTTTCTACCGGAACATTCTGCATTACATGAGCCTGTGCCGCCACCAGCATTATGACCTGATCGGACAGTGACAAAGGATTTCCCTGATTCTGACGGAGAAGTCTCATAAGTCCCTGACCGTAAACCAGCTGTTTCTTTGTTGTCTCATCAAGCTCACTTGAAAACTGGGTGAATATTTCCATTTCCCTGTACTGTGCAAGATCGAGTCTCAGGCTGCTGGCTGCCTTTTTCATAGCCTTTGTCTGAGCCGCGCCACCTACTCTCGAAACCGAGAGTCCGACATTTACCGCCGGTCTCTGACCATTAAAGAACAGGCTGCTTTCCAGGAATATCTGTCCATCTGTAATGGATATGATATTCGTGGGTATATATGCAGACACATCACCTGCCTGCGTTTCTACAATTGGAAGTGCCGTTATGCTTCCTCCGCCAAGTTCATCCGAAAGATGCGCAGATCTTTCAAGAAGTCTCGAGTGCAGATAGAATACATCACCGGGATATGCCTCTCGTCCCGGAGACCTTTCCAAAAGAAGGCTCATTGATCTATACGCAACAGCATGTTTACTCAGATCGTCATATACGATCAGTACATCTTTACCTTCATACATAAAGTGCTCTGCAAGAGCAGTTCCCGAATACGGAGCTATGTACTGTATAGGCGCCGTCTCACCTGCCGAAGCATTTAATATAATGGTATAATCCATTGCCCCCTTCAAAAGGAGGCTGTTGTAAAGCTGCGCAACAGAACTCTTCTTTTGTCCGATAGCGACATATATGCAGATTACATCCTTGCCCTTCTGATTAAGAATGGTATCTATGGCTATACTTGTCTTTCCGGTCTGTCTGTCACCTATGATAAGCTCTCTTTGTCCCCTGCCTATGGGAAACATAGAATCTATTGCAAGAAGTCCCGTATCCATCGGTTCATTTACAGGCTGCCTGTAAATGATTCCCGGTGCCGGAGTTTCGATTGCCCTGTACCCGTCGGAAAATATCGGTCCTTTTCCATCTATGGGATTTCCGAGTGCATCAACAACTCTTCCGACAAACTGGTCACCGACCGGTATTCCGGCTGTTTTTTTAGTTCTTCGGGCTACCGTCCCTTCGGAAATATCATTGTCGTCACTGAAAAGGATACAGCCTACCTCCCCTCTTCTGAGGTCTTGAACCATACCTTTAACACCGGTTTCAAATTCGACTATTTCCCCATAGGTTACATTATCAAGTCCGCTTATGATTGCAATTCCGTCTCCCACGGACTTTACAGTACCCTCTTCATAAGAGATGGCATCCACCGACCATCCGGAAAGCTCATTTTTGATCAGCGTAGTAACATTATCGGTATCATTTGAAACATGCTTCAAAAGATCCTTAAGCTGTTTAAGTCGTCCCTTTTCCGTCCAGTCATAGGTATCCGCTCCGACCAGAAGTCGGAATCCCTTGCCGGCAGTCTCATCCTTAACGAAGATAAGTGTATATTCTTTTTTATATTTTTTTTCAATGAAGCTTAAGAATCTTCTCTTCTGCACCTCGGTAGGTTCTTCAGAAGAATAAAGATATGCCTCATTACGAGTCTTACTGCTCATCTAAGCTCCCCTCAACATTATCAAGAAAGGTATCATAATTATTCTTTACATCAGGATCGAGAAGCAATCTCGAAGCGGCACTTTCGATGATATCCTTGATCTCCTCATTTGCACCGGCAATGATCCTCTCACGCTCACCTTCAGCACTCTGTTTTGCCTTACTGATGATCCTCTGAGCCTCCTCGGAAGCTTCCTTCTTCTTCGCTGCCTCAAACTCATTTATCCTTGCTTCGGCAGCTCTTCTGTTTGCTTCAATTTCCTCATCGGCTTTTTTTAGTTTCTCTTCGTACTCAACCTTCATTTTCTCAGCCTCGGCAACGCCTGCCTTGGCATCCTCGTCCTGCTTTTTATAGAATTCTTCTCTTTTTTCCATAAAATTCCTTACAGGCTTGTAGAGGATAATGTAAAGTCCGCCGAAAAGAATTATAAAATTAAATAAATGCAATAGTATCTGCAAAACATCTATATTCAGAGGCATTTATATAATCTCCCTTCTGATTTTTTAGAAAATCATTATTTCTTTGAATATCTGATTTACGAAACCTGTGTCACATTACAAATACGATCAGAATCGTAACGATAAGTGCATAGATAACAACTGTCTCTATAAACACAAGACCGAGCATCAAAGCTGTCCTTATCTTTCCTTCTGCCTCAGGCTGACGGGAAATACCTTCTGCCGACTTCGAAATAGCCATACCCATTCCTATTGCACCACCGAGAGCGGCAAGTCCGATTGCTATACCTGATCCTACAGCTTTTCCCGCAAGTCCGAGATCGGAACCGTTGTCCTCAGGAGTTTCTCCTTCTACCTCGGCAACACCGGATGCTTCACCGGCAGCATTTACTGTTGTTGTCTTGAAAAAGAATACCGCAACCACCGACAAAAGTGCACATATCATAAGTATTGCCTGCATTCTTTTGAAAGATAAAGATTTTTTCATTTTAAAACTCCTCCGTTAAAAATGATTATATGATTTCTAAATTTAATATCGATAATCAAATGCTGCTTCAGGCCTGCACCTGAACTTCCACATTTTCTTCGCTGCTATCACTATTTTTACCTTTTTTCTTCTTAGGCTTTTTCTCGGACACCTCCGATACCTCACCATAATATACGGAAGTCAGCATCGTAAGCACGTAAGCCTGTATAAGCGCATGCATTAGTGTGAAAAGAACTCCTACGATAACAGGAAGAACAAAGCTTAAGTTTATGTAATAATATACGAGCTCAGTTACAAGAAGTCCGGAAAGCAGCGCTCCGAAAAGTCGGAAGCTCATTGAGATTGGAAGCGAAAACTCTTTGAGAGTCAGGAATACACCTTTTACCTTGTTTCCGGCTATTCCTCCGCTCATTATAAAGAGATACGAAAGACATCCCATCGCAATCGCCGCATTTATATCTGCAAGCGGCGCACCGAGAGTTATCGAGTGTCCTTCACTCGTTATCGCCTGCACTCCGAGGAGTTCAAACAATGTTCCCAAAAATATATAAGTTCCGGCAGCAAAAATATAACCGCCCAGAATTTTATTTCTATGGGGGCTGTTGCCTGTGGCAAGGTTTCTGAATACGCCCACCCATTCTTCAACAAGGAGCTGAACCTTTCCGGGCACCATAGTAAATTTCGGGAAAAAGAATACTCTTATGACAATCGCCAGTATAAGAATTACCGCCGTCACAATATAAGCGGAAATAAGAGCGGGATTAACTTCAATGATCCCGAACAGACTGATCTTATTGCTGTTATGAAGGACCGCATCCTTCATGGCCTGTCTTATCGTCTCATGCTTAGCACCCGTAGTGACTAAAAACATCAGACCGACATCAACTGCAAGAATGATCGCCAGAACAATGATTGTGATATTTCTTTTCTTCTTATCCAAGGTCTTACGCCTCCGTTTATTAAGACTCTATCATATATTAGTCTTTTGCACTAAAAAGTTCAACTAAAAAATGATTTACAAAACAGAGAATTATGTTATATTGTGAGAAAAGCAGGAAATAAAGAAATGGAGGAATCGGGATATGCCTTATTATGACAACAGCCATGACAACATTATGAAAGATGAAGAAGTGGATTTTAATGATGTTATGAATATAATGAACATGCTGGACAACTTTGCCGAATCTGAGGAAGGACGAATGAGACTCAGGGTTGAAAGTGATCCCAACGCAAAAACTACCAAAACCTACCATCACGGAAGATGCGATGTGGGCAGCGTATGGGCAAACGGAACTGTCGGGAATGCCCCCGAAGAGCTTGCAGACATCAACACACTCGGATGCGAATAACCTGAAAACAGGGACGGATTTGAATCGGGGATAGATTTGAATCGGGGATAGATTTGAATCGGGGACGGATTTGAATCGGGGACGGATAAATCGTCACATTAATTTAATGCGACAGTGTATCCGTCCCCGTTTATTTTTTATTTTGTCTCATAAACATCCGATATATGCTTAGTCTCCAGCTTCTCATATGCTGAAGTCTTGTCAATGATCTGCTTAAGAAGGATATCCAGCTCTGTTCCGTCACGATAATCAGCAGGAGCGAAATAACGGATACGATTGTCGCGAAGCATTTTATAAACCCGTTCTTTGTTACCTTTTTCCGGATCATAAACACCAATAGCATGACCGCCGTTCATATTAACCAGCTTCATACAGGGTATATCTGTATCGCTGTCACCGATGTATACCATATTTCTGAAAGGAACGCGAAGATTTTCAGGCGCAAAATACTCATTGACACCATCATCATTAATATCCAGCACGCCCTTTTCAATACGGAAAAGAAACTGTGTTTTATTTGTATAATTTATCACCTGTGCCGGCCATACAGCAACACCGCGTTCATCATAATAAAAGCTGCTGGCATAAACCTTTTTAAACACACCCTTCCTGGCAATCCCGGTACCATCTATCATTTCCTTTAAACCTGAAGAAATGATATAATGCTCAACTATGATTCCTTTTTGCTCGCCGTACGCATTGATACGATCAAACCATTCGGAAACCCCCGGAAATAGCTGAACCCTGCTGCCGTATTCTTCCAGGCTTTTACGAGTGAAAACAAGCTTTCCTCGAGCCTCGTCCATCATTACATACATATAAGCGAGATTTCCGTCCATATCATTTTCCGCAGCGAGCGCATTTGTTTTATTCCAGAAATCAGCCACATCAAAATCCACGGACTGAATATATCCCTGTGCCTGCATATCGGTAGGTGAAAGAGTTTTATCAAAATCGTAACACACAGCCAGAACCGTGTCTCGTCCTTTATATTCCATAGATTTCTCCTCCACAGATAATATGGTAGCGTCAAATAGACACTATCAATTTTTTATATGATTATAGACTATATTGAATGTATTTGCTACTGAAAAAAATACAGAAGGTTTTGATCTGTTATTTTGATTTGTTATTTTATTCTGTTATTCTGAGCTGTTTTTTTTAACGGTTATCAGATCAATTCTATCAAGCTGGTAGCAGAATGGTAGCAAGATGGCGACAAGATAGCGACAAGATGGCGGCAAGATGGCGGCAAGATGGCGACAAGATGGCGGCAAGATGGCGGATAAGTGGTTGTATAAATGTTTAAAGAATATAATCAATTAAACTATAAAAGATTACAGACATAGACATGTATATTGCTTCTTATACTTTGGGGACTGATGTAAAAATCGTAAAAGCAATAAATGTGTGCTAAAGTAGGTCAGATTATTGCTTTTTCATCCTCAGACCAAGTCTTTAAAGTCGGAAAAGCAATAAATTAAAGATAAAACAGGTCAGATTATTGCTTTTTCATCCTCGGACCAAGTCTTTAAAGTTGGAAAAGCAATAAATTAAAGATAAAACAAGCAGGATTATTGCTTTTTCATCCTCAGACCAAGTCTTTAAAGTCAGAAAAGCAATAAATTAAAGATAAAACAAGCAGGATTATTGCTTTTTCAGATTCAGCATGAGTTTTTAAAAGTAAAAAAGCAATAATATCAAAGGAAACCCGAGTATATTATTGCTTTTGCACTTTTGAGCTAATCAGTATGTAAATATAGTTTGAAAAGAAAGTGTTGACAGATACATATAATTAAGATAATTAAGAAAATAACAATTATAGAAATTAAAAAGTAGAAATAAAAAAGATGCCCAGAGCCGGAATCGAACCAGCGACACGAGGATTTTCAGTCCTCTGCTCTACCAACTGAGCTATCTGGGCAT
>CACYCJ010000431.1 GCA_902772925.1 uncultured Lachnospiraceae bacterium | reverse complement strand
TTTTGGAGAAGGTATTTTGTTACTTATGGGGTGTAGCAAAAAACTATATAATGTATTGGGGGGTTACAAGTGTTATTATATCTATTTAGCTTTGAAAGTGTTTACAAAAATCACAAAAACTCCGAAATTTTTTTGTTTAGTTTTACTTTTTTTCCAAGAAAAAAACAAAGTTTTTGAACATAATGCTTAATCTTCTTTGTTTTCATTGTGCATATTGAACAGTGAATCAAACTCATCTCCGCTTATTCTTTCTTTTTCAAGTAGCAAATTTGCACTCGCATGAAGTACATCCATATTATTTTCTATGATTTTTTTCGCTTCTGTATAGCATTCTTCTATTATCTGCTCTACTTCTGCATCAATTTTTCCTGTTATTTCTTCACCATAGCTCTTGACATGACCAAGATCCCTGCCGAGAAATACCTCCTGCTCATCATTCACTTCGTAATTGATCGGACCTACCTTTGAAGAAAATCCGTATTTAATGACCATGTCTCTCGCAAGAGCGGTTGCTTCTCTGATATCCTGCGACGCACCGGTTGTAACATCGTCAAACACCAGTTCCTCGGCTATCCTTCCTCCGAAGCTTACCATTATCTGCTGCGTCATCTTCTTCTTTGTTCCGAATTCATTATCACCGGAGGGAATAGGCATTGTATAGCCTGCAGCTCCTACTCCCGTAGGTATGATTGAAACTGTATGAACAGGATTCATTTCACTGAGTTCATGGAAAAGAATCGCATGACCTGACTCGTGATAAGCGGTTATCTTCCTTTCCTTCTCCTGAACAACCCGGGATTTTTTCTCTGTTCCTATTCCAACCTTGATAAACGCATTTTCAATATCGTTATTATTAATATATGCCCTGTTTTCTCCCGCTGCTGCAATAGCCGCTTCATTAAGCAGGTTAGACAGATCAGCGCCGGAAAATCCGGAAGTCATCTTTGCAAGCTTCTTTATATCTACATCATCACCCAGCTTCTTGTTTCTGATGTGAATACGGATAATATCTTCTCTGCCCTTAACATCAGGTCTTCCGACAGCTACTTTTCTGTCAAATCGACCCGGACGAAGAATCGCGGGATCAAGGATATCTACCCTGTTAGTCGCTGCCATTACTATGATTCCTTCATTTACATCAAATCCGTCCATTTCAACCAGAAGCTGATTCAATGTCTGTTCTCTCTCGTCATGTCCGCCTCCGAGACCGGAGCCTCTTCTTCTGGCAACTGCATCAATCTCATCAATGAAGATGATGCATGGTTTATTTTTCTTAGCCTGCTTAAACAGATCTCTGACACGCGAAGCTCCGACACCAACCAGCATTTCCAGAAACTCGGAACCCGAGATTGAATAAAACGGAACATTCGCTTCACCGGATACAGCCTTGGCAAGCAGCGTCTTACCTGTTCCGGGAGGGCCTACCATAATAACGCCCTTCGGAATTTTGGCGCCCATATCCACATATTTCTGGGGATTCTTAAGGAAATCAACAACTTCCTTCAACTCCTCTTTCTCCTCATAAAGTCCTGCAACATCATCAAATGTGACGCCGGTCTTTATATCTTTCTTTGCGCGGCTCTTACCGAATTCCATCACATTATTATTGCTCTTCTGAACTTCGGCGAGCTTATCCAACGCTTTTGACAGCCATATTGAAACAGCGATTATCAGGATGATCACTATTATCAATGCTGGAAGCAGTTTTTCCTTGATCCACGGCCTCTTCACATCGCTGATGGTGAACTTGATTTTATCACTGTTGTCCTTCACTATCCTTATCGTGTCGTTAACATCCGCAGTATAGTATGTAAGCTGCTTTCCGTCATTATAAACCACCTTAACTACTCCGGTAGGAACCTCGGCATTCTGAGTGATCTTTACGCCAACCACCTGTTCCTCTTTTATCGCCTTGACTAACATTTCATCAGTAAAAGACTTATCGATTCTTGAGTTTCTTCCGATCACCAGAAAATACACACCCAGGCCTATCAGCATAAGTATCAGATACAGCCCTAATCCGGCGTATACACCGGGTCTTCTGACTTCCTTCTGTTTTTCCATTGAAAAATATTATCTCCTTCCGATCACATTTCAGCTGAATCTTCGATTTCCAGCTTTAATACATCGTTTGTTTTTTCTGTTATCCTATATTGATATCCGGCTCTTTTACCCACAACCCAGATAATGTCTTCATCATCCGCAACCACAGGTATCCTTGCTCTCTCATCTCTCGGTATCTTCATATCCCTGAATAGCTTGGTAAGCTTTTTTCGACCTCCCGAAGCGTCGATCACAATGCTGTCATCCTCTTCAGGATATCTTAAGTGAAGCTCTCCCTTAACCTTACCTGCATCTATAAGTTCAAATGTGCCGTTTCCGGAATACTCATAACATCCATCCTCCGATACCGGAATGTGACTTAGTTTTAGTGTTTTTTCCGTTCTTACACCAACACAACCTTCTGAAGCTTTGGCAACCTTTCTGATCAAAATCCTGTCGTATATTCTCTCGGCAATCATTTCATAAGGAAGATTGACTTTTTTCCCGCTGTCACCGTAAACAAGAGCTTCAACCGCATCCACATGCTTACGGCTTATATCCTTACGCCTTCCCGCCACACCGGACAAAGACCTCATGATAAGCTCTTTCCGGTAAAGACTGCCTATGGATTTTACCCCATCAGCATCAATGTAAATCCCCGATTCGCCATCAGAATGAATGTTATCTGCAGCTGTCGTATAGATTTCGGCATACCTGTCTACTATCTTCTCTGTCTCATCTATCAGCGGCCACATATCCTCGGCCAGAATCGCCAGATGATCCGATGAAGCCGCATTTATCTTTCTCATTTCCGGAAAGATCACATTCCTTATCCTGTTCCTTGCATAGTCATTCTCAAAATTAGTCATATCGGTCTTGAATGCGATATGTCGTTCGTAAAGAAATGCCTCTATCTCCCGTCTCGACATTTTAAGAAGAGGTCTTACTATATCATCTCTCCTGGGTCTGATTCCGGCAAGTCCTCTGACACTGCTTCCTCTCAGCATATGAAAGAGTACAGTCTCAGCCATATCATCACGATTGTGTGCAACCGCCACGCAATCGAATCCAAGCTCCTCCTTAAGCTCACGAAACTTTTCATATCTGAATTTTCTTCCTGCCTCTTCTTCCGTAAGCCCTTCTGCTTCCGCCAGCTTCCGTATATCCTCACTGTAAACATAAAACGGAAATCCCAGTTCTTCGGAATACTCCTTCACATACTGTTCATCCTCATCAGCAGCAATCCCACGCAGGCGGTGATTAATGTGACATACCGCAATTCTTAATGAAAGCTTTTCCGCAAGCTCATGCAGAACCGTAAGCATAGCGATGGAGTCAGCGCCACCGGAAACTCCGGCTACAATACCGTCCCCTTCTTTTATAAGGTCGTATTCGATTATAAATTCATATACCTCTTTAACAAACATTTTTTTCCTTTCAGTAATACTTTCGGTAGCAATATACGAATGATGAAAAGTGAAACAGAAAAAATGAGCAATCCAAACTCTGACTGCTCATTTTATACATTCTTAATATCATAAATGATTCATCGATCATTTTGGAAATCTGCTAAAGCTATATATCAGTTCGGCGACGGTTCGATAACGATCTCATCCGGATATACAAGTCCGAGCTTGTCTTTCGCCTCATCCTCAATATATTTTTTCGTCTGCATGTAAGCTTCCTTTTCCTCAAGTGCTTCGGTTTCTTTTTTTGCGCTTTCAATCTGCTGCTCAAGCTGTCTTTCCGTTACCGCAAGCCTCTCACTCTTGGCACGAAGGTTAGATGATCTGACCATAGTAATGGCAACCACTATGACTACCACTATTATGATAAAAAGTATTCCTAATCTCGATTGTCTTCTCGATGTTGT
The DNA here is from genome assembly GCA_902772925.1 of uncultured Lachnospiraceae bacterium. Classification (GTDB taxonomy): domain Bacteria; phylum Bacillota; class Clostridia; order Lachnospirales; family Lachnospiraceae; genus Eubacterium_Q. The sequence goes on along the minus strand of CACYCJ010000431.1, from coordinate 107 downwards.
TCTTTTCATCTCAACCATTAACCTCATACAAAGAGCGACATATTTTTGGATAAACCATACGGGGATATTGTACTTTGTTTTTCAGTTAAAATCAACCTTTATTTTTT
>CACYCJ010000430.1 GCA_902772925.1 uncultured Lachnospiraceae bacterium | reverse complement strand
CTCACCTCTACCTTCGGTCGGCATCATCGATCTATGAAGCATTGCAACGGCCGTTCCGCACCTGCCCAAGCGGTCAAGCTTACTGAAGGATTGCCCGTGGGTATTCTTAAGATCATAATCGGTAAAATTCGGCTTACCATCATTTATGATAATGAAATCCTCTCCAAAGTAATCGGGAATGCTTCCCGGGTCAGCCTTACAGGTACTCTCGGATGCTTTTCCGGAATCAAATGCGATGTTGCTCGTAACATAAATTCCGGCAGTGACCGGATTACTGCCCGAAGGATCATTATGATCACCGATATACTTTTTGAAGATAAATGTGCCAATCAAGCCTGCAAGTATAATGCAGACAAGAGTGATCGGAACAATGATCAGAATCTTTTTACTTTTCAAAACAATTTCTTCCCCGTCTTTGCTAAGATCAAAGCCTCATCGTATGTGCAGCCGTAAGTTCTGGCATACTGAGTAATCGCATGGTCGAGATACGGATACTTACGCGGATCAACAAAGCCGCGATTTGCCTCAAGCCAGGCCCTGTGATAAAAGCCCTGAAGTTTTGCATCGTCTATGTCAAATAAGCCCATAGTAATGTCCTCCTTTATTCAGGATTCATCTAAACACGGCAACCTCAAGCCATATCCAGATAATAAGTCCGATGAAACCGAGTATTGAGTTAAAAGCGCCCAAAATCGAGATAACGGTTACCGCTATGATAAGCCGCAATATAAACGGAGGTCCTGATGATATTCCAACTATTAATTGTATTTTATGACTTTTAACTACATTTTATTGACATAGTTTTATATATTCTTCCGCTATCTTTTCCCATGTTTCTTGCATTTTTGCCATTCCACCAATGTTACTGGTTCCTCTAGCTCCGCAATGAGCTACGCCATAAATCGGTATTGATTTATCTTGATAATAGTATGACCTACAAGGTTCACCAGTCTTCAACTTTTTCAAAAAATCAGCTTCAGTTTTACCAGCAACAACTTCGAAGGTTAATCGTCCCAAACATATTATAATCTTTGGTTTGATTGCTTCTACTAGATTTTCAAACAGATGACGATCTTTTAATAATAGTCCTTTGGTCATACCACCTGTTTCCGGGCCAAAACGATATCCAAGGGAATAATTAGTAAAAAAAAGCCTCATTCCCGGTTCAGGATCAAAAATATCCACACCAAATACTTTGAACATTTTCTGTAGTGTAATATTCGTATGTGAGAAACACGGGTATTGTACTTTATAATTACCCTCTTGCATTTCCCTAATTGCATCAATTATTGTTTTGTTTTTTTCAATCCACGGGTTTCCCCAATCCTGCCCAACCAATAAGATATCTACACCACTTTGATCTATATCTTTTAATCTCCATCCCTGCCAATAGGTCCAAAGATTGATTTCGTTACCAGAAAGCCATACATCACATGGTTTATATATTATCTTTTTATTCCTATATTCTTCATAAGACCTACTTTTAATTTCAGTCTGAGCTTGTTTTACTACATCAATATAATTCATATTTTTCGACTCATTTCATTAACCTATGATATTTGTCAATTTAAGTGTTATATAGAAACAAATGGCTTTTAAATATCCATATTAAAATGCTCATCTACGATCAAGTTTAGCTGTGCTGCTATTTCCGAAAAATCACGATTCAAATCAAGCGTTTTTACGCTAATTTTATTTCCACTCATCTGATAACTACTATCCGGTTGGATAGCCTCATCTGTTGCAGCATAAAGAAGCATACCTGAAACACTATGTGGCTGACTCCCGTACTCAGCATCCTTATTTTTTACATATGTAAAAACCTGATATAAATTGCCGGAATGTAAAGTATGAACATTATATTGAGTCTGAGTAGTATGCGTATAATACTTGGCATCAACTATGAGAATATCATCTCCTCGGCTTAGCATAATATCGCTTTGCATTATGGGGAGCATTGTACCAATCCCATCATCTAACGACCAGGGTATTTGTGAGGCAGTTGCCTTTACCTGAGGGCATTCCTTTGCATAGTATTCGAGAATGAACTTCTCATAAAGGCGGTTCATACGCTGATTATCGATAAAAGAAGCCAGTTTATATTCTCCGGTATCAGTTGTCAGTAGCATCCCTTCAATAATCAGCTGGCAAAGACTGATCAACATACGATAGGTACTATTATTCCTACGAAATCGAATAGCTGACCATCGGATTGTTGTCGGATCGATAGCATCAACATTGGAAAAGAACAACATTTCTTTTTTCAGCTCGTTCTTATAATCTTGATCAACACTTGAATGACGGAGCAGAATCATAACCGTAGTCTTTAATATTTGGTTCAATAGATTATTTTCAGATAATTCATCATATTCACAGGTTATAACCTGTTTTCTTGCCAGATGATTCTGAATAGTTCCGGGCATATTGATTTTCCCCCGGATAGCTGTAACATCATCTACTTTATTCAAGTATTCCCTATATAATCCCTGTTTTAATTGTCTACTGATTCCTTTTGAAAGAATAGCAGCAAAAAGGTTATGTATGTTATCAAACTCTTCAGAAGCAATATCCTCATACTCCCCCTGATTTAGAGTTGTGAACGCATAAGATAGCATATAGTAAATATTCTTTATAAATATGCTCTTATCTTTAATCATTGAAATACACCCTGTAAAATATTTCCCCAGCGTTGAAGCTTGTTTATGTCATCGAACCAATACTCACTGAGCATCGGAAGAATATCATAATCTACAACAGACCTTAACCACTCTTCGGTACAGTCTTCGCTTCCTTTCCTATTGCAAAAATAACTGTGACCGATACAAAAGCCTTTACCCAGCGATTTATCAAGAGAAATCTCTCGATTCAATTCCTTAACCTTCAAAATGAGTTCATTAAGCGTTTCATTATCTAATTTTTTTTGATACTTGATGAATCCTTCAGAATCAAATCCCGGTTCTATCTCAAAAAAGCTAAATCTCCTACGAAGCGCATAGTCAATCATAGCAAGACTACGATCTGCTGTATTCATCATTCCGATGATATATAGGTTTTCAGGCACGAAAAATGGTAATCCGTTATATGCCATAGTTGCTTTTGTTCCTCTATAGTCTTTCTCTATCAACATTAACAACTCACCGAAGATTTTACTCATGTTTCCTCGATTTATCTCATCAATAATAAAGAAAAACTCTTTGTTCGGATGATTTGCCGCCTTTTGGCAAAACCGATAAAAAATACCATATTTTAGATCAAAGCCACTATCGACCGGTTTGTATCCCATTACAAAGTCTTCATAGGAATAATTTTGATGGAACTGGACGAATTCAATTCGCTCATCATCTTTTTCTCCCATCATAGACCATGCCAAACGTGTCGCAGCAAATGTTTTTCCAACACCCGGAGCCCCCTGTAAGATTATGTTCTTCTTGTTACGAAGCACAGCTACAACATTGTCATAGCGATTCTCTGCCATATATACTTCATTCAGAAAATCTATCTTTGTATATTGATCCACCGTTTCTTTTGATTCCAAAGGATTTTCTTCACGAATAATGTCTATGATACTGTCATACTCATTCTTACTGAGCTTAAACAAACTACCTTGTGGATTCTGAAAATACTCCATGTTTTCCAGCTCCGGACATTCTTTTAATGTTGCGTAATCTATAGGAGTAGATAATCCTTCAACTTTTTCAATCAAAACCTTTTCACCATCTTGCTCCTCAGATATTCGGCAGATAGCAACAATCTTTTTTACAGGATTTGATTCATATCCGATAACCATATCTCCAACCTTAGCATCAAGGAAATTCTGAAAAATACGGCGTTTATTTCCATTTTGATTATAAAGAGTGTAAAACTCGGTTTCACCTATTCCGATATTGGAAAAGCTCCAAATATTCGGCTTAGCATTTAACCACCAGTATTGTTTGTTACCATCATCAGACTTTTCATCATCTATTTTCCATTGGAAACGCATGATATCAAAATCGGTTAATGCATCATACAATTCCGGGCGGAGCCTCCATATAAAGCTTCCGGGAACATCAGAGCCAGCCCTTTTCCCTTGAAACAAAACAGGCCAATACATTTGCTTGCCGTTATTTCTGGTTAAAAGAGGACACTGTGTTTCTTTATGAATCAATTTCGTAAACTGTGTACAACACCCACTTATTCCAGAAGGACTTCTATGATATCTCTGTGCAATCTGTGTACAAGTTGCCGCTCCACCAGTCTCGTAAAAAGCCGCCAGAACACCTCCATACCCTAGTCCGATCCACTTCTTATTGTTCAATAAATCCAACCACTGTTCTTTTGAAATCCCGGGTGAATACTCATTTAATGCCGGCATCCATTCCTCAGAGAACAGCTTTATATCTGTTTCATCAAACTCATCATCAGCTGAGGGATCGTCTTTCTGCTTGGAATAACATCTGTTGATATAGAAACCAACATCAATAGTCAATGTCTTCAATTCAGGATCCGGATAACAATCGTCCGTCAATTTCGATTGAAATAAATTCACCAATTCTGAATCTTCTTTAAGAACCCTGCTAATTTCATCATAGAACCTTAAGAAGTTGCGTAAATTATCCGAATACGCACCTTTCTTAAATTGATAATCTGATTTAAGCACATCTGCAACTGTCTTAATATATCCGTATTTATAAAGATAGTACTTATCCGGAAACCGTAGCCACAGATATGTACATATAGCATTTTCAGACTGGTAGTGCTGCGCAGCTCCAGCTCCATATTCCTGTAACAATTCGGTTGATTGGAATTTAAACGCTTCTATTCTTTCAAATACATCCTTTTTTTCATCAAACAGAGCGATAAACATAGCCCGGACTTTTTCTGGAGCACTCTTAGCAAAACTAACAATCATATTCTTAGGAAAATTGTTATATGACGCTAATAGATTGAATGTCTTATCAAGTGAACGACTTAGCATATCAGCAAAATCAGGCGCATTCACATCCCAGTTATCCTGAAACCATTTAACGGCTTCCCACTTGTATTGCTCATTATCCCACCAATCTGTGGTAAAAGTCTGCTTATATTGAACTAACACATCTTTTAATACACTTTTATCAAACATAAGCTCACTCTCCAAATACACATCTCAAAAGTATTATTACTCCTACTATTATCTAATCTCATATCATTCATTATTAACAATTCATGCTTAACTATACAAACATCTGCTGCAACAAACCTTTTTTATACTCTTTTACCAACTCACACTTATTCGTATGAATAGCGATAATATTATCTATATTATCAAAAAATGAGCCAATCATTTCTTGTTCTTTTTCACTAGGAATCATAATAGCAATATTATCTAATGTGTTTCCACTTAAATTAGGAGGATCTGTTCCAGCCAATTCATTTTCTAACATTTCAACCGTTGAATGCTTCCTCAATAATTGATAGCCAAATTTACTGTTGCAATTAAACAAAAGCTTAGCTACTCTTTGGTTTAAAAGAGCATTTCCATCAATAATCCTGGCTATTTTCAGTTCCTTATTTAAAATAGGTCGAGTTAATGCCATAACATAATCACCCGGATTCAAACGATATTCTGAATACTTATCAAGATATGATATCGGCAGAAAAGACTCCTCGTTCCATTTAATTTGTCCAGCACTGACATTAGCAATCTTAAGCCACCTTGCACCACACTCAACAGAATCCGTACTCGAAAACGAATTCCCAGCAAACAAACTTACAATATCTGATAACTTACACTGTTCCCAATCATCAGTAAATCCTTGAAATCTTATTTTTGGAACTCTTCTTTATGGCATAAAAACACCTCAGTATTACAATATTTAAACATTAAGTCATATTTTCATTTGAAAGGTATATCATTTTCAATCCAATCTGGTATTTCCATAAAGGCATCATCTGGAATCTTCATAAAATCATCTTTAGGATATAAAATAATTCTTCTAACTCCGTAGATTATATCGCCTTTTTTATCAAAATTCATAACCCAGCGCAAATCACTCTTCCATTTTCCAATTGCTTCCTCTAAACCTTCTTTAGGACCAGCCTTTTTTATAAATGTTTGAAGATAAAAAACAGTCAATTTTTTCGTGATAATCCCCGACTCAATAGCATACCTAAGAATAGTCCTTCTTTGATGCTCGCTAAGATTATCTTTAGCATTAACATTATAACCAATCATATTTAAAATGCCTTGTGGCTTTAATTCCCCATTATATTCCATTTGTCTTTTATAATCTGCATATGCTTCCATTGATAAAACCTGACACAACAAACGACCTACAGGAAGTATTTTGTTTCTATATACACTTTCCGAAATATAGTAAATACCACATTCAGGACAGTAATCTGCCTCAAAGGTTATCTTTTCCACTTTATAATCCGCATATATGGGAACCGTTGCCTGCACTTTAATATAATCATGATTACAATCTCTTGAATTAGAATGAATAAAGAAATCTTTATAATCAATTACTGTTTCATCGCCTAGTATTACTTTTCTTTTCTCTTTTTCCTTGTCAAGCTTATTCTCTTCTTTCCATTTAAGATCCTCAACTGTCTCAATAATAAACTTACATATATTTCCTTTAATACCTTCCCATACGACAACTGAATCATATAAATAATCCGACTTAAATCCACCTTTGCCATTAACATACACCTCTATGCTTATCTGGCAATAATCGCCCCATATAAAACTAAATTCATAATCCACCTCATTTCCATCTATATCATCAAAGATATAGTCATATATAAATGTGTCTTGCTCATCTTCATCATCAGACACATTATATTCTTCAATATCATCTAAACTGATGTTATCAATAATATGACTAATAATTTTATCTTTTTCATATTCGTTTAAATGTATAACATCGAATAATGAATAATCCATTTCATGTGCAACTACCGATAGGAATACCAACCCATCCATTCCCTGCGGAATAAATGAATCGACACCATTAAAGTATTCATCAATCTTCTCTGATACAGACTCAACGATTTCTTTAAGATTTATTTTTTTCTTAATTGCTAGCAAAAACAAATTAGTATAAGCATTATCTATTGTGTTATAAACATTTACAAAATCATCATTAAATAATTCTTCCATACTTTACCCCAGAATTCAGTTATGTTTTAGAAAGGAAAATCTAACCCCAATTCATCAAAAGACTTCTTTAATTCCGCTGACACATCATTTATTTCTTTATCTATACTTTTTATTTCCTCTGATACAGCATCCAGATCAATCTCTGGCTCCTCATCGGATGTATCCACATATCTTGGGATATTAAGATTATAATCATTTGATTCAATCTCAGTCATCGTAGCAATATGAGCAAATTTTTCGATATCCTCTCTTTTTCTGTAAGCATCTACTATCTTTTCAATGTGTTCATTTGACAGCTCATTCTGATTTTT
>CACYCJ010000429.1 GCA_902772925.1 uncultured Lachnospiraceae bacterium | reverse complement strand
GGACTCAGTCATATACCACAAGGTGGGCGGATCCAGAAAAAGCAATGCCAATAAGATAGGTTATACATACATCTATTATTTGAATAGAGTCATAGACTTGCGTAGCTATATACCTCAATGGCAATATCCTTTATACAGGATGGTATTATATTTAAGTGTGATTAGGATATTAAAAAAAGTATATAAGATGAAATGGGGACGTATTGCCTCTTTTATATGTAAGTTAAACAATGACTCTAAGCACATGAAAGGAGTGTCTAAAGAATGCTTCTTAAATGTGGTCAGTTCTGAATCGAATAAAGTACAATAGTAATAATGCTATGAGGATATTGGAATTGTGTGCAAATTATCCTGGGCCAAGGGAGAAAGCCGCACTTAGTTATGTGAAAACTCGTAATCATTATTATCGGGATCTCGGCATTTCCGATATAACGGTTCTCAATTTCACCGTCAAAGGGGATAATTACATAGAAGATGGTTTTAAAGTCATCTCATTAGCTGAGTATAGAAGAAAATATACGTCAGTATGCTTTGATCTGTTGGTCTGTCATGCTCCTAATCTGAGAAATCATTATCTGTTTCTCAGAAAATTCCATCAGAATTTTAAAAAGATTATTTTTTTCTTTCATGGTCATGAGGTGCTGAGCATTAATAAGGAGTATCCTAAACCATATTCTTATATGAAACCCCAAGGTTTAAGTAGATATATCAGTCCGTATTATGACTATATAAAGTTTAGGGTATGGAAAAAGTATTTTCAAAAACAGACGGACAATGTAACGCTTGTTTTTGTCAGCAAGTGGATTGCAAATAAATTTGAGGAGTATTTAGGACTTTCGCTAAATAGTCTTTCAGCTAAACATTATATTATACAGAATGGAATCTCAAGACGGTTTGAAAATGAGAGTTATGATGTGAAAGGAAACAAAGAGTATGATTTTATTACGATACGTTCAAACCTTGACGATTCTAAATATGCGATAGATGTTGTAAATAATTTGGCGAATAGGCATCCGCAGTATAAGTTCTTACTGGTGGGGAAAGGTCATTTTTTTGAGCATTATGCAAAAGCTGATAATATAATCCGAATAGAAAGATTTATTACCCCAGATGAGATGGTGGCTCTTTTGAATAAATCTCGCTATGGTTTGATGCCAACCAAGAATGATACACAGGGGATAATGGCATGTGAAATGGCGACATTTGGAATTCCATTGGTTACGTCTGATTTGGACGTATGTAAAATAGTCTTTGAAGGATTCAATAATGTTGCATTTATAAACAATGATAATAATGACACGGATTTGAATGTTATTATTAGTACATTGAGTCCGGCCAAGGATAAGAATGAAAAATTCTTTTTCAATAATACAATTGTAAAAGAAGTGTCATTGTTTAAGAAACTAAGTGAATAAGTTTTTTAGAATAGCCTGATGAACATTCTGCTGATTAACCATTACGCTGGAAGTAAGGAGTACGGTATGGAATACCGTCCTTATTATCTTGCCAGAGAATGGGTAAGACAAGGACATCAGGTGACTATCGTTGCAGCATCTTTCTCTCACTTGCGGCAGAATAATCCGTCTATTTCTCATGACTATACGGAAGAAACGATAGAGGGTGTCAGGTATGTTTGGATGAAGACACCTGAATATACCTCTTCCATATCCCGTATTATCAATATGATATCATTCGTTAGGAAGGTTTATAAATATGCGAGACAGATGCTGCAAGATGTGAAACCGGACTTGGTGATTGCTTCTTCAACTTATCCGCTTGACAACTACCCTGCTTGTAAAATTGCCAAGATGGCGAATGCAAAGTATACTTACGAGGTACATGATATCTGGCCATTATCTCCTATGCTTATTGGCGGTTATGGCAAGTGGCATCCTTTCATCATGGTCATGCAATGGGCTGAGGATTTTGCTTATAGGCATGTCGATAAAGTCATATCTTTGCTTTGGAATGCCGAGGGGCACATGAGGGAGCGAGGATTACAATCCGACAAATTTGTCTGTGTCCCAAATGGATATTTCCCAGAAGAATGGACGGCAGATAAAGTTGACTTACCATTGCCGGCGGAACACCAGCATTGTTTTAATTTACATAAAGATGAAATCATCGTAGGTTTTGCGGGTGGCTTTGCTGCTTCTGGTGCAGTGACTACGCTGGTAAAGGCGGCTGTGGAGCTGAAAGATCGTATAGGCCTATTTTTTGTATTGGTAGGAAAAGGCCCTGAGCAGGCTCAATATGAGCAGATTGTTAAGGAACATCATCTAACAAATGTGTCCTTCCTTCCTTCTGTTCCTAAAAAACTGATTCCTGCTATCATCAAACACTTTGACATTGCCTATTTAGGTGGTGTTCACTCAGAGTTGCACAAATATGGAACATCATACAATAAGATGACGGACTATATGTTGTCAGGAAAGCCCATTATCCAGGCTGTTGACGAACCAGGCTCCGTCGTTGAACGGATTAAGTGTGGTGTCAGGGTGGAGGCCGAGAATGTCAAAGAGGTTGTAAGGGCCATTGAATCTCTATCCGGTTTGTCTATAGAGGAACGTGAAAAGATGGGCTTGAAGGGGAAAGAATATGTTGAGAAGAATTTGCCGTGGAGCAAACTTGCAGAAGATTTCCTTAAGCCCTTTGTATGATGATGTTATCAGCTATCTGTCCTATTTATAATGAGGAGAAATATATAGGGCGATTCCTTGACTCTATACTCAGACAGGATTATCCAAAGACGGATATGGAAATACTGTTGGTTGACGGAATGAGTAGGGATAGAACCCGAGAAATCATCAGAACCTATACAGAAAAACGTTCATTTCTGAAACTGGTTGATAATCCTCAAAAGACGGCTCCTTATGCTATGAACACTGGCATCAAAAATGCGATAGGTGATATTATCGTCAGATTGGATGTTCATGCAGAATATCCCGAGGATTATTTCACTAGACTCGTAGATAATTTGGGGAAGCTGGAAGGTGCTGAGAATGTCGGGGGTGTATGTGTCACCCTTCCTGGTGGCCATTCTGTAACAGCTATAGCAATTGCTGAGTGTTTGAGCAATCCTTTTGGTATGGGCAACAGCTATTTCAGAATTGGAACAGACAAGGTGAAGCGTGTCGACACCGTGCCATTTGGATGCTTCCGCAGGTCGCTCTTTGATAGAATTGGACTGTATGATACCGATATGACTCGTAATCAGGACGATGAACTGAATGGCAGAATCAATAAAAGTGGTGGAAAGATATACCTGCTTCCTGATGTCAGAATCAAATACTATGCACGCGACACAGTGCCAAAAGTCAGAAATATGTTTTACCAGTACGGATTGTATAAACCGTTGGTGAATAAGAAAGTTGGAACACCAGTTACAATAAGACAATTCGCACCTGTCGTTTTTTTGTCAGGTCTTATGTTCGGATTTTTATTGTCAATCCTTTTCCCTGTATTTTGGCCGTTTTATTTTGGCACCATCTGTTTGTATGCTGTGATAGGATTTGCGGAGGGTTGTAAAAGTGCTAAAAAAACAGGGCGTATGGCTTTGGCTTCGTTAATGCCATACGTTTTCCTTAATATTCATCTCAGCTATGGCTACGGTTATCTGAAAGGAATATATTATGTTTTGTTCCATCGCAGATTTGATGTGAAAGTAAGTCGGTAGAAGCTTATATGTATAAGACTTTATTAAGAGTTCTTGGATGTGCATTGTGGAAAACCTCTTTTCAAGGCTCCATTTCTGCTCAATCTTTCATACAAATACTTTCTTTAGCAAAAGATCAAACGGTTTTGTCACTCGTTTTTGATGTCCTGAAGAATGCGAATCTTGATGGGAAGATTGATAAGAAATTGATTCTTAAAATTATCAAACTGACCGAACGAACAAAAATTCAGAATAGTAAAATTGACAAAGAATTATTAGATTTTTCTCTGTGTTGTCAGAAGACGGGTTTGATGTGTTTAGTCGTAAAAGGCCAGACGATAGGTTGGCTTTATTCTAATCCAGCTTTAAGGACTTCTGGAGATATTGATTTCCTTGTGCCTGAAATTTCACCACACTTGTTTGAAGTGTTCCCAAATGTTGAATTTCCAGTAATAATGAAGGAGAAGGAATACGGTTTTAAGCATAATGGATTCATTTATGAGCTTCATACACGTCTCATTGATTTTGGTTGTAAAAAACACCAAATACTATGGGAAAACTTAATCAGTGAAGAATGGAGAAAAGATTTCTATGTGTCAATAAATGGAGAAATGGTAAGGACTCTGTCTCCGACGATAAATGCAGTTTATCTATTTCTTCATCTGTTTTTTCATCTTATTCGCGAGGGAGTTTCACTGCGTCAATTCTGTGATTGGGCTGTCATGTTGCATTATTATCGTAATGAGATCGATAGAACTCTGTTAAATGATATCCTGAAACAGTTGGATATGATAAGAGGGTATAAATCTTTTGGATGTATTCTTGTGGAAGAATTGGGACTGCCAACCGAGGATTTCCCTATGTCATATTCTAATGATGACAGAAAGTGGAAAGTAAAGATATTATATGATATTTTTAAAGGTGGAAATTTTGGGAAACATAATCATAAAGCGAAATCTGCATATGGATACAAAATTGAGACGTTTCGTTTAGCTGCAAGAAATAGTATTCGCTATTATAGGTTGGCACCATCAGAAATGTTTATGATGATTCCGAAGATGATAAAGATTAATCTAAGATTGTTAGTTAGATAATATGAAAGTACCTTTTTCTCCTCCTGACATGACGGAACAGGAGGTAAAAGAAGTGAGAGAGGCAATTCTCTCGGGATGGATTACCACTGGTCCGCGGACAAAAGAACTGGAACGACAGATTTCTAAATTTGTTAATACGGACAAAACGGTATGCCTGAACTCGGCGACGGCAGCGATGGAGATGGCACTTCGTCTGCTTGGCGTGGGGCCAGGAGATGAGGTGATAGTTCCGGCATATACCTATACGGCTACAGCTTCGGTGACACAGCATGTTGGGGCAAAGCTGGTGATGGTTGACTCGCAGAAAGATTCTGTTGAGATGGACTATGACAAGCTCGCAGAGGCTGTCACGGAGCGTACAAAGGTTATCGTGCCTGTGGATATTGCAGGCATAGTGGCAGACTATGACCGGGTATTCGAAATCGTTGAGGCAAAAAGGAGTTTGTTCAAACCAAGTAATGCCTTGCAGGATAAGATTGGTCGTATCATTGTATCTGCCGATTGTGCCCATTCGTTTGGTGCTAATCGCAAGGGTAAGATGGCGGGCTCTATAGCTGATTTTAGTTCATTTAGCTTCCACGCAGTGAAGAATTTCACGACGGCTGAAGGAGGCGCTCTGACGTGGAACCTGACGTTTGGGGATGAGGAGGTTAACCTTAACGATAACCTTGACTTTTTTCCGACGGTGCCAAAGAAGGAGGGGGAGACTTGGAATG
>CACYCJ010000428.1 GCA_902772925.1 uncultured Lachnospiraceae bacterium | reverse complement strand
ATGAAGCATGGTGGTATGACATTAAAAGAGCGGAAAAACCGACCACACAGACTATGAAAGTTTGGGCATTAAGTAGATTTGCCTTATCAGATAAATGGTCGGAGAAGGAACAGTCACTTACTTTTGGGAAAAAGAATAATTAGCTTTTACGATATTTTTTGGGGGTTGTACTGCTTAGTACAACCTTTTTTTTATGCAGAACGGGAAGTTGAAAAAATTGTTGTTGTATTGTTATATAATTTAGGAAAAGTCCAAACAGTCGTATGTGTTCAGTAATTCTTCTTGTCTCAAGCCTAAATATCGTCTTGTCACATTAACACTGCTATGATTAAATAGTTCGGACAACTTGATTAAGGCCATTTCACTGTTTTCAGCTGACATTTCAACAACTTTTCGTCCAAAACACTTTCTCAAACTATGATTACTGAAATGGTCAATATTTTTTATCTTGTACTGTTCTTTTATGTCTTTCAGAATCACATTCAGTCTTTGTGTACTGAATACTGTATGTTTTTGAGATATGAAGCAGTATGTATCTGGATTGGTAATGCCTAATGCTGTATAGCATTTACGAATGTGATTTTGGAAGTCGGGGTTAATCTTGATTGTCCGATTCTTTTGCGTTTTTTGTTCGATAATCGAAAAAGTATCGTCATTCAGCAGCATAGACCAGGTAAGTCTTTTAGTATCGCTAACTCTTAATCCGAAAAAAGCTGCACATCCAATATAAAGACTCATAGTGTAATTTTTGTCTTTATACAGCTTTCTGACAAGTGATAGCATAGTATTCCATTCCAAATAATCACTTGCTACATGATGCTTTGTTATAGTAGTCATATCTGTTTGTTTTTGTTATACAAATATAACAAATCCACATGACTAATAAAATAGTTTTCTTGAGATAATACACTGATTGACAGACAGATAATACGGAATTCGTTGAGGATTATTCTTTATGCCTTTGGTCTTACAAACCTTTCCAAGTATTCATAACTGATTTCATTGCCAATAACATTAAATGCTTTCTTGGACATCGATTTAATAGTGACAAAATCAACATTCATATCAATGTATTGTATGGAAAGATTATAAACACCCCACTCGTCAGTAGTTTCCACGATTATTTTTTCAACATACTTTTGTATTAATTCAAAACGAAGTTCGTCTGATGGGTTTTCTAGTGGATTCTGTTTTGTTTCTTTCAATGTCTTTATCCGTTCCGCAATTACTTTCTCTTCAAACATTTTTGATAAAAATGCTTCTTCTAATGTTGCTTTTTCCTCTTCAAGACGACTGATAATAATATCACCTGTTTTTTCTGAAGTTTTCCCCGTAACTATTCTTTCTGTTGTTCGGATAATAGACTCTTCTAATTGTTTAATCCTTTTCTGATTGTTTTGAATGATATCGTGTATAGTCTTATGTTGGACTGTAAGATTTTTTATTGCTTCGTCATTTGATAGTGGATTGTTCATTTCGATATATTGTTTGGTATAATGCCAAACAACAGAATCTACCAAGTTAATAGGTACAGTTATCTGATACTTTTGACCAGACACATCATTTCTAACGAATCGGTAAGAATTTGCCACACTCTTTCCCGTAAGATGATTACCATATTTATCGAATAGAATATCAGAACAATAGTATATATGTTTTCCTTGTATTCTTACGGTCGGATTCTTTCGGCTATTATGCTTGTCCAATCTAAGTGATGCTGCTTCAAAAATATCTTTACTTACGATTGCAGGATATATATTATCTACAACTTTTCCTCTGAACACAGGATGCTCACCTATATAAGCTTTATTCTTTAACATTGAACCGATTGTAGATACAGCCGTTTCCATTGTATGTCCATCCCTGCAAGTGTTTAATTCTCCAGTCTGATTTAAATATCTTGCAATCTGTACAGTTGATAATCCTTGATTGACATACATGTCATAAATCTTGATTATGACATCTCGTTGTTCAGGTACAACGATAATCTCATGAGTGTTTTGATCAAAAGAATACCCATACGGAAGCCATCCGCCTGCCCATTTACCCGCATTCTTCTTTCTTAATTTTCCTTCTTTAAACCTTTCAATCTTAATAGCCATTTCTGACTCTGCAATCGAACCGAACAAAGAAAACATTATATTTGCCGTTTGTGATAGCTTTCCTTTATCATCAAGTAACTTCATATATGGATTACAGACGATAAGCTGAATCCCCGATTGAATCAATCTGTCTCTGACACTATATAAAACATCTGGCCTTCTAGCAATACGGCTAAGTTCACGACAAATCACACACTCAATTGGATGAGTGTTTATAATATCAAATAACATTTGAATCGTGATTCTCTCGGACTCGGAAAGTTTTATAGCAGATTCTGTCCTTTCAATCTTGATAATCTCATCATCTGTATAACCATTTCTATATGCCTCAGCATATAATTCTTTCGTTTGTTCTTCTGCGGATTGATGTACAGATGATACTCTAGAGAATATGCAGCATTTCTTCATTTGTATCGTGATTTGATACAAATATAATAATTATTTTCGAAGCTGTATCAAACTATAATTATAATTATTGAATTCTGCCATATTGTATTGTTGTTAGTTGCTGTCTGCAAAGATAAGGTTTTCTACGGAATAATGACTTATAT
>CACYCJ010000427.1 GCA_902772925.1 uncultured Lachnospiraceae bacterium | reverse complement strand
ACAAAAAATACCAGATCATTTTTCGCTCCGAGAAGCATAGCCATATACATTATACCGTTCAGTATGACTATTGTATGCCTTAATAGAATGCTGCCCTTGTCATTATAATAAATAAATCCGTTTATTCCGAGTGCCAAAAGTGCAAGAACAGCTACTACCGCAGCAAAGATCCATCCTATGTTCCCGCCTCTTGCATCGTTAAGATATCCGGCGATTATAAAAATGTCAACGACAGCAGATACGGTAACTGCTATTTTATTAACTAATTGTACCTCCTGTTCGGAAGTAAGCGTTTTTTGATTCATCCTCCAACCTCCCATGTGTGCTGTCGCATTCCCCCATTTAACCTGCGGACAGCCTTTGATGTTAGTTTACCATCTTTTACAAAAATAAGATAGAGGAAATTTTTAAAATAATAGTTGCATTTTATTTTTATTTGTAATATTATTAGTAAGCTGTTTCAAGAGAAATGCTTTCGATGCGTGGCTCAGCTTGGTAGAGCGCTGCGTTAGGGACGCAGAGGTCGCAGGTTCGAATCCTGTCGCATCGATTGTCTTAAAAAAGGGTTTCGGTTTTCCGAAGCCCTTTTTTCTTTCGAATGATTCCGGAAGATATAACGCAAACTCATGTCCGGATTTTTCCATGTTTCTCTCCCATATTAGCAGTTGCTTTTAATTTTTGAGGCTTAGATATTCCGAAACACTTGCGACAAGCAGATACCTGTCGCTTATCTTTTTCGGAACAACTTTCTCCAGAATAATTCCGACCGCCTCAAAGCGGGTCCTGACCCACACATCGGTATCCGCCGGAAGCTTAGCGCTCGCTTCCTCATAAGCGCCCTTTATGAGAGCCTTTGTTTCATTTTCCGATTCGGAGTATAAGAACACCGGCCAAAGGCCATCTTCGGCTTTTTGAATCAATAGAATTCCGCATACTTCGTCATCATCCACTATGACACGGCTTAGACGTCTATCGGCCTTTTTGATGTCAATCTCTCCCATCAAGGAGGCGGGATATGCATCTCCGTCTTCAGGAATGTTTTCGAAAAACGAACTGAGCGAGCTTTTCTTAACTTCTCCGAGTGACTTCGTCTCAGGCAGCTTTCCGGGGCCAAAAAGCCATTTACTCTTTGCCACATCGCTAAGCAGTGCATTCCATTCTCCGATCATCGCCTCTTCTTTTTCGAAAAGTCTTTCCGTAAAAAAGCTTTTGGAGTTGTTACATACATTACCAAGCTCCATATCTGCAGACATAAGCGCGCACAGCTTAGGCTTATCCATTGACACCGCAATTTCATAAGCCTTTAAAAGGAATCCTTCTCCTCTTTCTTTGGATTCGTAGTCCGGATCAATACAGAGCCACTCAATGACAATGGCGTCTTCCGTACATACGCATATCATAAGTCCGCTGATCAGATACTCAATCTCCTCATCATCCTCGATCTGCCCTATGGCAAAATATCCGGGAAGTGTAATGTGATCCAGATAACCAAAGGGATCCAGCCATGAGTAGAATTTAGTTTGTTCAGGTTTTATCTTTATATATCTCATTTTTCTCGACCTATCATGCATTCATAAATTTTCCGACATTCGCAACACCAACCATCTTGATCGCATCAAAGGCGTTACTTATAATTACCTCACCAACAATATCACCGATTTCCTTAAGCGGGTTCTCTTCTCCCGGTTCCCCGTTAAAATTATCTGCCATATCCCCAAGCCTGAGAACCGCAAGCTGCCGGTAAACCTCCATGAACCTTTTTTTCGGTTCGATAAGCGCTGCTCTTTCTTCTTCCGTCACTTCAGGCGGACGCTCCCCGAGCACTTCATCTTTACGCCTTTCCCATTCTGCCACCATATTCGGGATGTCCTTCGTATATCTTGCGATCATACCCTGTGAGGTGTTCATCGCTTTCAGCTTGCGTTCGACATCATCCTTCAGCTTTTTCTTATCCTCAGCGGAAAGATTTTTGTCATTTAATTTTACTTCCAGTTCCTTTTGGGCAGTCTCATAAGCTCTTCTTTGTTCAGCCTCCGTCTTTATAAATTTTTCCAGATTTATTTTAGATTGTTTTATGTTTGCTTCCGCAGTTTTATGATATTCTACGTCTCTATCATATTGCTGGACTGCAGACTGTTTTTGAATAACAATACTTTGAGCTCCCCGGAATGCTTCGAAAGCCTCTTTCAACCGGGCTCCCAGGCCCTCGCGTTCATCCTCAAACAGCGGCTGTATTTCCTCATTAACATCCCTGATCGCACTATTGGTAGTTTCGTCCAATATATTCTCTACCCCTACCAGAAGGCTGTTTCTGTTGCCGCGGATATGGTTAAGCCTGTTATATTTTTGATAAAAATTCTCCTCCAGCTGCTTCAGTTTTTCTTTGTCGGGGAACCAGCTGTCCTGTTCCTTGCGAAGGTCTTTTAATGCTTTATCAAGCTCCTCCGTTGCATCAACACTGTCAACATATATGTCCATCAGCACTTCAAATGCTTCTTTATCTCCCGAAGAAAGACGACCGATTGTTCTAGAAAGAAATGTGTTGCCGCCAAATATATCAAGCTTAAACGAGGACATTGCATCGACGACAAAATTATCCGACAAGGCTCCCCACTTCTTTCTCGCAGCTTCTCGCTCTTCTTCAGTTTTATAGTCTTTGTTCATAGGATAGTTTTTGACAAGATCATCGTATTGCCTTCGGACCTCTACAGGATCAAATACTACATTTTTAAGTATCGGCCTTTGTTTATCGAATGTTGGCTTGCCATTCTCATCAAGCACATTCACTACCCTGTACATATCCTTCTTTATCCCTGTCAGGCCGGTCATATATTTCTGATCGAATTCTGCACGATCATCTATTTCCGGAGCACCTGTTTTCGAATTTGCTTTGATCTTTCTCGTCTTTCTTACAGCAGATAACAGTTCTTCCTTGTCTACATCTCCGAGCGAAGTTTTGTTACTTTTATAGAGGCTGTGCCTTTGCTCCATAGTCATTTCCGTTGACGTATAGGCAGTATGCTGCACAATCGCTGCCGCATCAATTTTGGGTCTACCCATCGTACCCGCTTCATCCATCTTACTCAAGGTCGTTCTTATGTTATAAATGAGTTTATTGATGTCACTTATGGTATTCTGAAGTAAAAGCTCACCCTGAGAAAAATTAAACACTGACGAAGGCAGCTCTAAGCCTAACTCCTGAGCGCGTATCAGAGATGCCATTATTCTTTGTCCCACTTCTGCTTCACTGCCCATATTAAGTACTTCAGTAAATATTTTTTCAAGTTCTTTTCGTTTTGATTCATAATACTCGGGCTTTGTATGTTCAAGAAGTGCATGAAATGATTCTAAATATGTATCCACACTTCGGCTGGCAGCAGCCCCCATCATACGGATGATATGTTTCTGCTGTTCTGCGGTAAGCTTTACCGCATTACCGTAGTCGATCACCGTAGCGTGATCGTCATTTATCATAATATTTCCCGCATGAAGGTCACCATGATAAAAGCCGGCTCCGAATATTCCCTCTTGAACCCAAAGGGCCGCAAGATCAGTCAGATGATGCTGTCTTTTCTCCATCGAATTAAGGGTTTCCAGGAGTTTCTTTCTGTCCTTTGCGTATTGGATGGCTTGCTGTGGCGCAATGTTATAAGAAGTGCCCCTTTTCTTGGTTTTCGTCTGTTTATCTTTCTCCCATTCCAAATATTTGTCATCAAGCTCTGCAAGGAAAGTCTTTGTCTCGTCAAACATCTTGTCCACTGTCGTCCCCTCAGCCTGTTCCAGCACCAGGGAGTTAACGGTAGGCTCGATGATATCGTTGACCTTCATAGACTGCACAGAAGCGAATTTCTTATTGTCATTATAGACATAGCCCATCCTGCAGTTTTTCGCCTCGATAGTCAGATCCAGCTCTTCCATGATTTTTTCCAGGCGTCCCTGATAGGTGGCTAACATTCCTTTTGAATCATCTGTATTGCCGGCACACTGCAGCATAAATTCCTTTTCCCGTTCCATATGGTTTCTGACATCGGGACGAAGCAGCTTGACAACGACATTTTTGCCTTCGGCAGGCAAAGTAGGGCCGTACATCTTACATAGAAATGCCTGTCCTACCGATGCGGCGCCTAATGCCTTAGTCACTTCCATCTTTGTAATTTTACCCTTGGACCTTTCCACCATACCGAGAAGCTGGGCTTTAACAAGCTCGTCGGGTATCGGTAAAAGATTGGACTTCATATCCTTTATCGCGCCGGCAATCTCCTCGGGAATTCCTGACTCGGGTAATCCCTGCATCATTTTCTGCATCAAAGGACCTGCGCCCTTTAAGATTCCTCCGAGATAGTTTCCGGCAATCTCTTTCATCAGCGTCTCCTCATCCTTATCCCCCGCGCTGATCGGCTTTGCGTTTCGGATAGCAGATGCGATCATAGCTCGTTTGTCAAGGATATCCACGCTATTAAAATAATTTTGAAGCACAAGCTTTGTAAACTTACCCTGGCCTACCTTGCCCTTTACGGAATCTTCGATGATCTGGTCAAGTGTTTTGGGCTTTTTCCTGAATACTACGGTATCCTTATCCTCGTATGTTTTTATTTTACTCGGCTTAATCTTCTCTTCTTCCTTAAGCGACTCTAATGTCTGATGTCTGTCAAGCACTCTCCTCGCCTCTGCATGAATTCCTTTATACTTCTCAGAAAGATCTCGTACATATTCTTCCGCTGAAATCTTATCCAGCTTGTAAGTTTTCTTTTCACCGAAGATTGCGCCTGTGGCTTCGGTGATCACATTCTGTATCTTGCCGGATACTTCGACTGTCCCGCGTTCAATGTCGGCATCCAGATCTTTCACCAATGAATATGCGAAATTATCCGGATCATCAAGTGCTTCCCTCAGATGTTCTTTCATTTTATGTTCATTACGTACCACAACCCATTCCCCGATATTAGCTGTAGTTCTCAATGCTTTAACCATAAAGCTAAGTTTGTCATCCGGAAGATAGTTGCCTTCTTTATCCAACACATTTTCTCTTCCGAACTTAGCACATAATCCGTCTTTTACCTTCTGTGTCAAAGCATCGTCCAAGTCCTTTTTTATGTCTGTGATCTTTTGAACTAATAGCTTCTTCAGATAATCGCCTTGACCACCGATATTGATCGGGAGCTTATCAAGCATCTTTACTATCATGGCGTCTTCCGGATTAAGCTTACTGTATGCATCAACAAACACCTTTGCTATGATGTCCATATTTCTCTCTATTATCCCTCGTACACGCATCTGGGGATTTTTCAAAAGCTCATCGTGGCTCCATGTCTCATTATCATAAAAAAGGTCCGCGATCAGGTTTTTTACCTGCTCTTCCTCTTTGCTCCACTGTTCTCCTTCTTCAACTTTTTCTTTTCTATCTTTTTCTTCTTCCTTCTTTTTCAGAACTACCTTGCTGTCAAGCTCACCGTCTTTCTGTTTTTTTACGACACGAACAATCTCCAGATTCTCCTGTCCGTTGATAAGATCCCTTGAATCCTTTGACTTTATAATGCTTATAACCTCATCCTTTGTCATGGCCCCCAAAATAAACTCCTCCGCCAGATCGCGTACGAGATATGTCGGGACATTGTTAAAATCATTTTTATTGATGTCGATACGACTCAGGAACATATTAAGGCATAGTTCCCTAACACGCAGATTTTCTCCGGTACTTTCACCGTCATCTTTTACCGTAAGCCCTGTGATCACATCACGAACGGTGCTTTCCCCGTAAATGTCGCCATTCGCAATAATGTCTGATTCGATACGGTCGGCAATGAGTCCGGCCGTTAAGTTCATCAGATACTCTTTACGGTTTTCAATGATGTAAAGTGAATTATCGGCCTTTTGCAAAAGTCTTACTTCCTTACCGTCAATCTTCACATTGACACAGCGTACCTTACCCGGAACAAATCGCCGTAAGGTTTCATGAAGATTCATATAAGTCTTTATAACTTCACTACGGGATTTTTCACTTTTTCCGGCCTTTTTGATAAGCTCGGAAGGCCATATTTTCAGAGAAAGAATGTTCTCAACTCTTTTTCCGTTCTTGCTGAGAGGAGCTGCATTTACCTCTTTTTTTACAGGTTCGCTTTGTATAGGAGCAGCATTTTCCTCTTTCTCACTGTTTGATACTTCCTTAGCTGCTTTTTCCTTTTTATTTAGCTTAAAGATTTCTCCGATAGTTTTTTCAACGAGTAAATCCTGATCGAATTTATTACGAAAAACAGTTAAAATATCAGCCTCGTAGCTAAGATTTGAAAGAACAGTTTCAACCATGGCTTTCCTGTCTTTTCCGGACTGAAAGTAAGGATTCTTGTGATCACAGTAGTACCGACAGGCTGCAATTGTAAGCTCATAACCCATTTGAATCTCATTAAACAGCTCGGCAGTCAGAGGCTCATCTGCCTTTTCACTAAGCAGCTTCTCGAGGTCTAAGAGATTGATCTTGACATCTGACATCTCTTTACTGTCATCTTTTCTTTTTCCCATATTGACAAGCAAATGTGACTGAGAACGCCTTTTTACACCCATAAGCTGTTCCCGCTTTTGTCTGCTCATTTCAAGCTCATCCGAATTTTCGACAGTCATAATATCAAGATCTTGCAGAGCCTGATCTATCCGACTGATATCCTCCTTAGTCTGCTCGATACTGTAATATTTTGCATCAAACCCTGTTTTTTCCTCTTCCAGATTAGTAGCAGTCCTCACTTCAGTCTGAAGCAGCTCATCTACTTTTTTCATAACCAATGAATCTGACATATTTTCCCTTTCCTTTATGCTAAAAGCTCCGGATTATTTTTAACTATGGATCTAATCTCACCGGTATGGCTTTTCAGTCTCAGCCAGCCGTCGTTATTGTGAGTGGCAGTATCTGCATCTTTCCTCTCTGCTGCCCGCGTATACCGGTATTCCGAAGCCTCTCGGAAGCAGTTTTTCCGCAAGCTGTAATGATGCGGAATTATGACGATTCAGTACGATCAAGGTTTCCGGCGTATACTTTTCCTCCATGCTGATAATAAACTTCCTTATCATCCCCAAAAGATTTTTTTGATAATTATCATCCAATCCGACCATAAGCTGCACGGAAAGCATATCTGAAGGCAGCTTGTGGAAAAGCAAAAAACCGCTTATTTCATCATCGTCCATAGAATAACAGGATACATCTGCTTCAAAATAGCTCATGGACAGATATGCCAGGTCCTCACACAGTCCTTTTCTTCCCCGCTGTACGGTTTTTGATATTCCTTTTCTGAATTTTCGAACTGTCAGTTCACTTATCGTGCCGATATTATCCGGAACCCTTCTGTCCTTCATGATCGGCATGGCCGAAAGCTCGGACAGTTCAACGATAATATTGTCTCCCTCGGACAGCTTTGCACTGAAGCCTGCGGCTTTTAATGCCTCCTTCTCATTTTTATATTCCTTTACGGGTATAACAAAATGAGAACGCACCGCTCCTTCTTCCTTTATCTTGTCGTGGTAGGCGCCAAGAAGCGTATCCGCTGCTTCCGAATCAATTATCCGTATCCATTCAATTACGCTCTCGGTATCCTTTTCGTCCTCAAAATTCCGGTACTGCCACACCATGCCCGCCGATATGCCGTCGCCTTCACCGGATGGTATGATGATCCCGCGATAGAACTCACGCTGAATATTTTCAGCCATGTCCTCTCCCATGTATGGTATGTACTCGTTTACATTGTCCTCATCAAGCTCTATGATCGACATCTTATACTCCTTCCTTATCAAAGTATCGTAAGAACATCCACAAAACCCGTATACTTAAATACTTTCATAATGTCGTCCGACACATTTATAAGCGTCATCTTACCGTCCTTATCATCCATCTCCTGCTGGGCAATGAGCAGAACGCGAAGCCCCGCACTGGTAAGGTACTCCAGCTTTTCAAAATCAAAGCAGATTTCAGTAAGAGACGAAAGATGCTCCGACAGAACCGCTTCAAGATCCGGTGATGTTTTTGAATCCAGCAACCCTTCCAATGCGATATTCATTTTTTCTCCCGTTAAATCACTTTTGATATTAAGCATACTATTCTCCTATTCTCTTTTTTAGTTTTAAAACATTCTTACCGTCACGGTATTCATATTTCATTTCATCCATTGTATTCTTAACCATCATGATGCCGAAGCCTCCGGGTCCTCTTTCTCTTAAGGGCAGCGATGTATCCGCCCCCTTATATGACAGCGGATCAAAGGGCACTCCTTCATCCTGAAATGTCAAAGAAAAAACTCCCTCCTGCTCATCATAATCGGTAATGATATCTACGAAACCGACATCTTCATAGGCATAGTTCGAAATATTGACAAATATCTCATCAACGACCATATGGATCATTTTAATATCATCCGCAGAGGCTCCGATATTCTCAAGCTCCATCCTTACAAACATCAAAGCCTTATCCAAGCTTTGCTTTCCGGAATCCACCTGTATTTTTTTCATCTGGCAATCACTCCTCCTGCTTCCCGCGATATCTGATCACCATCATCGTCAGGTCATCAAACTGAGGTGCATCTCCGACAAACACATCAACCTCTTTTGCTATGTCCGGCAACAGCTCCGTAATGCCGTCATCCGAGTGCTTATTGATTGCATCAAGCATACCCGAATTTTCAAGTCTGTTATCCTCTGCATTGGTAGCCTCCGGCAGTCCGTCAGTATATACAAATAATGCATCACCCGGATTAAGGACAAATGTGTCGTTTTTATATTTCATATTCTCCCTGAAGCCGAGGACAATACCATGTACGGTTTCATATAGCTCGTACTTTCCGTTTCCTCTTTGAATGATGACATCCTCATGCCCTGCATTCGTTTCAATGACTTCGCCCGTAGAAATCGTGAGAATACCGAGCCAGACGGTTACGAACATATGCTGTTTGTTACCTTCGCAAAGCTTGTTATTTACATCCGACAGGATTTCTGCCGGTGTTCCGCCCATCTGTGCGCGGTGTTTAATGATCGTCTTGGAGATCACCATAAACAGAGCCGCCGGAACACCCTTTCCCGAAACATCCGCCATGACCATACACAGGTGATCATCATCCAAAAGAAATACATCGTAGAAATCTCCGCCTACCTCCTTGGCCGGAGTCATTGTGGCATAGAGATCAAACTCATTTCTATCCGGGAACAGCGGGAAGTCTGCCGGGAGCATATCCGCCTGTATCTTGGTAGCAACATTAAGCTCCGCACCGATCCTTTCTTTCTCTGCCGTGACCTCCATGATCTCCTTGATATAGCCTCTCGTTCGTTCCGAAAGCTCTCCGAAGGTCTTAGCCAAAACCTCTATCTCGTCCCCGGTCCGGAAGGAATCGTCCATCTCAAATACAAAATTATCCTTTGATATCTCCCCTACCTTTTGAGTCATACTATTGATCGGACCGGTCAATCTGTCCGAGAACATAAGTGCAACCAATATGGCATTTACGATAAGAAGTATCATTATGATGATCGTAAGGATTATTGATTTATGGAAATCCTTTGAATATTTACTTAATGTTTTTTCCGTCGTTTCATCCAATTGTGAAAGTAATTCATCCGTAGGCTTTTCGAGTTCTTCCTTGCTCACAAACAAAAGCTGTGCCCAATGCACCGTCTCCATCGGAGCATAGGCGACGAAATAATCTTCTCCGTCAAGCTTTATCTCTGAAAATCCTCTTTCACCGGTCAGTGACTTATCCACTACTGCATTTAATTCCGCATTTCCGGAATCACGGATATCCTCTAACAGAAGTTCATCCATTTCCAGATCGCCTTCTGTCCTGGGAGAATAGATCAGCTTTCCGTCAGCGCTGATTACAATGGAAAAGCCTGTTTTCCCGTAAGTAACCTTAGATACGATCTCCCCGATAGTATCCATGCCCATCGACCCCTCTACTACGGCTGCGAGCTTTCCATTCACATATACGGGAACTCCGAGCTCAATATCCGCCATTTCCAGGATCTCGCTGTACACAGCGGGAGCAAAATACGGCTCTTTGGTTTCTATTGCCCCCTTCCACCACGGGCGTTCCCTGGGATCGTAAGGACGAAGTGTTCCGTCCTCTTCAAATTTACTGTCGGAATGCGTATCCATTGCAACACTCATTCCATTCGGGAGCGAAATGTAAAGATCCAGCGTGTCATATCCGTTATCACGGATCATCTCTTCCATGGCAGGTCCGATTCCGGCAAGCTTCCGTACGACTGTCATATCTTCCTCGGAAGGCTCAAAGCCATCGGGGATCAGCAGCTGCAAAGCCAGCTTTCCGCCATTTTCCTTTTTGGGTGGCTTGATATCATGCTCACCGTAAGCATCGGGATTTTCCAAAACTGACTTTACCTGATTCGCAAGGATCATAGTCTCGTGCGTCATGGACCAGATTTCCCAGTCCGTATTGTCTGCCGCCTGAAATGCAAGATTTTCCATATTGTCCTTTGTAAGAGCCATCATGGAATTTTCGGAATAATCTTTTATGCTTTGAGCCTGAGACTTGCCGGTCTCGTTTGCCATCTTCAGCAGCGTGTTAAGCTGCAGCATTCCCAAAATAGCAAAACCACAGATTGCAGTAATAACAAGCACGATACAGAGCCTGAAAATCTTACGCCTTAAGCCTCCTCTGAGAATGGAATTTTGTCGTTTTTTCTTCTGTTTCTCTTTCTCCATCGCTCACCTCACACAGTATAATAATTCACCATTTTTATATATGAATTAACCTTTTTTCTATAATACCCGGATTCCCTTACATACAATAAACCAATATATATTATATTCTATTATCGGGATAAAGTATAGTAAAAAAACCGCCCTGACACGACCGTTTGCAGGTCATGGCAGGGCATTCTCGGCTTCCGTTTTCCGGTGTGATAAGCGTAAATATTTCCGGCAACTTATGCATTATGTTATATATAACTCATTTGAGTTATATTATTCTTTTTATCACTTATTTTGCTGTCTTTCGGGTTTTTAATTCTTTTTTTATAATCAAATAGCCTTTTATCAGGATAATATTTTGAAAGGATTAAGCAATATGGAAGCAGAAGTTATCACAAATCGAATTTTAGAGCTTCTGAGTTTTAATCATTGGAGTCTATACAGATTGGCTAAAGAATCCGGAATTCCCTATTCAAGTCTGAGCAATCTGAAATCCCGAAAAAACTGTCCTTCTATACCTACTCTTGAAAAGATCTGCAAAGGCTTCAATATCAGTCTGGCGGAATTCTTCAACTTCGAAGATAACCCCCTCAGAAACTACGAGCTGACAGAAGACGAACAAATATTTCTTAACTCATATAAGAATATGTCCGAATATCATAAGAAGCTTACAGAAGCTTATATTCAAGGTCTTTGCGAAAAATAGTTATAATTTCCTTTATGAGTAGGATATAGTTACTTTATCTTCTACTGTCATAGTCATCCTGAAATGTCCTTCGGCGATGCATTTTTTCAGTGCGCATTCAAAACAATCCGTCATGTCTTTTTTCAGCTGATCCGAAGGTGTATTTTTCAGATAATCTGACATTATTATCACACATGAAAAAGCTATCCCGCTTTCCTTCGCGCTATTACTGAACATCTCCGACAATCTGTCAACAAGGATCAGGTTACCGTCAGCGTTATTTTTTTTATGTGTGGTAAATACTTCAACCGGCATATCATCACTCCTTTGAATTTTGTTCTTCAGAATATAACTCATTTGAGTCATATATGTCAATCAGACAGCTTTACAAAAAAGAAGTCCGATGAAATCCATCGAACTCCTTTTTCTTTTTTAGTCAAACAGGCCTACTCTCTGAGCGGCAAAGCATACCACGCTATGCCCTCGTATTTCCAGCCTGCTTTAATGAGATCATTTTTCTCTTTGACACTGATAGTGTAATGGTGTGCTCCGGCTATCGCATTCGGATTATATAATCTTTGAAGAGGAAGATTTTTACCGTCATCCGAATACCAGCCGATTCCTTCATCCTTCCAGCCGACGCTTATAAGACTGTTCTTTTCCGAAGCACTCATTGTATAATGATGATCCCCTGCATTGGGGTTGTAAAGTCTGTATACAGGAGTCTTTGAAATTATAGGCGCTTCCCATGCAAAGCCTTCGTTTTTCCATCCGGCAGCCACTACATCCTCGATTTCCTTAGCATTTCCCGTATAGAAATGCTCTCCGGAATTCGGATTGTAAAGTCGGTACATTACAACTGTTTCTGCAGTCGGATCATCGGGATCGTCAGGATCGTCGGAGTTTACCTTGACATTACATTTTGCTGTCAGTTCGCCTTCCTCTGATGTTGCCGTGATT
>CACYCJ010000426.1 GCA_902772925.1 uncultured Lachnospiraceae bacterium | reverse complement strand
CCAGTCTAACACATAGACGTACACCCAAATAATCGCCACTACAATAGACAGCCGTAAAATCTCCAATAGTAATTCTCATTTTATTTAAATTATTCGTCATACTCCCCATACTCACATCCGATGTGCGTAGCTTCAATTTCATCTATCAAGGTAAGCTTATCGCCATCCTTTTCATACAGCTTCACTGTTCCCCAGCCGTTGCCGCCGTTCCACAGACGGTTGTGCTTCTTGCTGCCATCCGGAGCTTCGTAATTTACAAACAGCATATCTGCTTTCCTGCAAAATACCTCTGTCTCCATCACAGCGCTATTATTTTCCTGTCTTACATGCCAGACAACCACATCAGCTTTTTCTTCAAATGAAAACTCAGTTTTCACATTCAAATGAAGCTTTGAAAAATTGAAATCAAATTCTCTGCCTTCATAATACATTGCTCCGAGCAGTCTTCGGTCAAGCGGAACAAAGTAAACCTTCGGCCGGCCGCCGCCTATGTCAAACGCGCTGTTTTTAAGCTGCTCTCCCGTCTTTTTGCTGAAAAGACAGTTCGACGAAAGCCATACCCAGGGGCTTGTAAAATCTCTTCCCCAGTTTTTATCCGCATAGCCATAGCTTTTTTCCGGAACTACAATATATTTTCTTCCGTTGCAGGTAATGGTCCCCTTATAAACGGTTTTCATTCCTTCTGCGTGCCAATACATCGCAAATGCCTCCGCATCGCGAAGGGGCTTGCTGGCACCGTAGCCCACATTAAATGCGATCAGTTTTTTTACCTTCAGATCCCATGAGATTTCTCCGGCATCACACATCCATTCAGGATGAGCTTCTGCCTCCTCCTTTGAAATGCTGATATGACCTTTCAGCCTTGACTCAGAAGCTATACAGTCATCCGCCTTTATCTTGAACGGTGCGTCGGGATGAAGATGAACATCCTTCCATCCGAAGAATCTGTGAAGCTGAAAATGTTCCTCGCCCCAGGTTCCCGCCTTCACCATAAGGTATGACGGCAGCTTTCCCGCCTCCTTATTTTCGGGAAGCTGGCCAAAAACAGGCTCTTCCTCGCCAAGTGCGGGATTACATACAAAGTATTCTATAAAAAACGGTTTATCCTCTCCTGTTTCTGCATCCTGCGCCGTAAGTGAATGCCACCACCAGTCGTAACCCTTATGCGCAAGCGGTCCTCGCAGCATACACGCATTTCTTGTAATATCATGTTTATTGATCATAGTAAAAGCCCCCTAAGTATTGTTACAAAGAACAGTCCCCTGTCAGAAAAATAATGAAATCAGGTTATAGCAGACAAATGCCGCCACCCACGCCACAAAGCATTGGAAGCATATCATCACAACAGCCCATTTGCCGCCAAGCTCTCTTTTAACGGATGCTATAGCCGCAACGCACGGTGTGTACAGCAGGCAGAACACCAAAAGGGATAGAGCCGACGCTGTTGACAGTATTCCCGTAACGCCGTCTCCCATCAGGATCGATAATGTCGATACCACACTTTCTTTTGCGATAAATCCTGTTATCAATGCTGTGGCAACTCTCCAGTCGCCGAAGCCCAGCGGCCTGAATATCGGCGCTATTATCCCGGATACACTTGCCAGAATACTCTCTCTCGGATCACTTATCATTCCCAGATGCAGGTTAAATGTACGAAGGAACCAAATAACGATCGTGGCAATAAAAATAATGGTAAACGCTCTCGTCAGAAAGTCTTTGGCTTTCTCCCAGAGGAGCTGCATCACATTCTTGATCCCCGGCATACGATAGTTAGGAAGCTCCATAACGAAAGGAACCGCCTCACCCTTAAATGCGTACTGCTTTGAAATGAGTGCCGAAATGATACCGACTATTATTCCCAGAATGTAAAGCGCCGAAACTATAAGCGCGCCCTTCCCGGGAAAAAACGATGCAACGAAAAATCCGTAAATAGGATACTTGGCCGTACAGCTCATAAACGGAATGAGCATGATGGTCATTTTTCTGTCCCTTTCGGACGGCAGCGTCCTGCTGGCCATTATTCCGGGCACCGAGCAGCCGAAGCCCACCAGAAGAGGCACAATACTTCTGCCGGAAAGTCCCAGCTTTCGGAGCGGTCTGTCCATGACAAATGCCACTCTCGCCATATATCCCGTATCTTCCAAGAGGGATAAAAAGAAGAACAGCAAAATGATGATCGGAAGAAAGCTCAGCACGCTTCCCACTCCGTTAAAAACACCGTCTATTATAAGTGAGCGCAGAACCTCATTCATATTCCACTGAATAAGCAGCGTATCCACCTTATCAGTCAAAAGGTCTATACCATATTCCAGGATTGACTGCATCCAGGCGCCCGCAAGGTTAAATGTAATGAATGCAATGACACCCATTATGATTATAAAAGCGGGAATAGCGGTAAACTTACCCGTCAATATCCTGTCTATCTTTTCACTTCGTTCCCTCTCCTTACTCTGCCTCGGCTTTACCACAGTCTGAGCAACAAGCTTCCGGATAAAGGCAAACCTCATATCGGCTATAGCCGCCGATCTGTCCAGCCCGCGTTCCTCTTCCATCTGAAGAACTATATGCTCGATCATTTCCTTTTCATTTTGTTCCAATTTCAAAGCATCTATAACGCGGCTGTCGCCTTCGATTATTTTATTTGCCGCAAATCTTACGGGTATACCCGCATTTTTGGCATGGTCCTCAATTAAATGCATTATAGCATGCATGCATCTGTGAACTGCTCCGCCGTGATCCGTCTCATCACAAAAATCCTTCTTGCCCGGGCCCTCCTGATATTTCGCAACATGGACTGCATGACTTACAAGTTCGTCAACCCCTTCGTTCTTTGCGGCGGAAATGGGAACCACCGGAACTCCCAGCATGGCCTCCATATCATTTATCCTTACAGAGCCTCCGTTTCCACGCACCTCATCCATCATATTAAGGGCAACAACCATTGGTATATCAAGCTCGATAAGCTGCATTGTAAGGTAAAGATTTCTCTCGATATTGGTTGCATCGACAATATTAATGATACCCTTGGGATTTTCACCTAATATATACTGTCTGGAAACTATTTCCTCATCCGAATACGGCGAAAGGGAATAAATACCCGGAAGGTCCACAACCTCGGTATTTTCCATGTCCCTTATGGTTCCGCTCTTTTTATCTACTGTTACGCCGGGAAAATTTCCCACATGCTGATTTGATCCGGTCAGCTGATTAAACAGCGTCGTCTTTCCACTGTTCTGATTCCCTACGAGAGCAAAGCTTAAAACAGTCCCTTCCGGCAGTGGCTTTTCCGAACTCTTGTCATGATAAATACCACCTTCACCAAGTCCGGGATGGTGACGATGATGGCTGTGATGATCCTTTTTTTTATTCCTGTCATCTTCCTCCTTCGGGATTAATTCCTCCGCATCGGAATTTTCATCCGAAGGTTCATCAAGAAGCTTCACTTTTATCTTCTCAGCATCAGCTGATCTCAGTGTCAGCTCATAGCTGTGGATTCTGAACTCCATGGGATCCCCCATGGGAGCATTTTTTACAAAAGTTATCTTTGTCCCCGGAAGCACTCCCATATCCAGGAAATGCTGCCTTAAGGCCCCCTCTCCGCCTACTTCAAGTATAAGAGCGGACTGCCCTGATTCCATTTCTTTTAAAGTCATCTTTTTACTCCGATGTGATACGGGGTACACAACCCCGAAGTCACTTTTTCACATACTCTATGAAGCCGTAGCTATATAGCATTTTTGTATACTTCGTAAGACGCGGATAAAGGGGCTCCGCTTCGTCACCGAAGTGAGCCCCTACCTCCTGTCCTATTTCATATATTGTTTTTTTACCGTCTATCAAAGGAAATATATAGCTTCCGAACCGTTCAAGGTGAAGCTGTGAAACCTCGGGTTTCTTCAAAAGCTTCTGAGCTATCCTGTTAAACAGTCCCCTATTCTCTACGAAAATAGTCACATTTCCTTCTTCATCGACTTCCCACTTATATTTGTCGGATATAACCGGTATATAATCAAGGTAATTATCCGATCTGTCTTTCTGTTTTTTTGACATTATCTCTTCGAACTTTCTATATTTTCCGTCTCTTTTACTTTTCAGTTTTTTCTGCCTTTTTACCGCCACCGGCTTCTGCACCTTCGGCTTTATTATTCATTGCAAAAAATACAACACAGCCGATCATAATGATAAGCAGAATGATTCCGCCAACGGTTCCTAAATTAACAAACTCGGACAGGTTAATCTTTTCTTCAAACCCGAGCACTGCCAAAACTGCGAGGAGCACGCCTACAAGTCCTTCGCCTGCGATAAGACCCGAACAGAAAAGCACTCCCGAACCGGAATCATCACTTTTAACCTTCGACTTCTTATCAACAAACCATCTGATGACACCACCGATCATAACACTTGTACTGAGTTCAAGAGGAAGATAGAGACCTATAGCAACCGGAAGCACAGGTATCCCCAGTATCTCGACAACGATTGCCATAAACACTCCTATAAATACAAGCCCCCAGGGAAGATTTCCTTGCATAACACCTTCAACAATCATCTTCATAAGTGAGGCCTGAGGAGCTGAAAGCTCGGTTGTACCGAATCCCCACGCTTTATCGAGAAGAATGAGAACCCCGCCGATAGCAATAGCGGAAACAAAAGCACCTATTATCTCACCTATCTGCTGTTTAACCGGAGTTGCTCCAAGCAGAAAGCCTGTTTTAAGATCCTGTGAAGTATCACCCGCCATAGCGGTTACGATACAGATAATGGTACCTATGGCAATGGCTCCGACCATTCCGGATGCCCCTGTATCACCTGTAAGCTTCAGAACAAATGTGGAAAACAAAAGTGTAGCAATAGCCATACCTGAAACGGGGTTGTTACTGCTTCCTACAATTCCCACCATTCTTGATGAAACCGCGCCGAAAAAGAAACCGAAAATCGTTATCAGTATAGCCCCGACAAGCGAAACCGGAATAGCGGGGAAGAGCCAGATAAGAAGAATGATGACTGCTACACCTATCAAAACAACCTTCATATTCAGGTCTTTCTCTGTTCTGAGAGTACTCTTTCCGCCGGCATCCTTCATTCCGACGATTGCCCCCTTAAATGTCGAGAAAATAAGTGGCATCGATTTGATAAGACTGATGATTCCACCGGCAGCAACCATTCCGGCACCGATGTATCTTATATAATTACTCCATATCGCGGAAGCTCCGCCATCAAGATAGATGTTCTTTATCGCTTCGGTTCCGGGATATAAAATCGTATCTGCACCGAATATAGCAATAGCAGGTATGAAAACGAACCATCCGAGAATACCACCGGCAAGCATATATGATGATATCTTCGGACCGCAAATGTAGCCTACACCTAAAAGAGCAGGATAAACCTCTGCTGAAAGCTCGGTCTTGAGCGGCTTTATGACAGCAGTAATAGTACCGGGTATCACCTTAAATCCGTCAACCAGGAACTTAAACAGACTCGCAAAACCGATTCCGAAAAACACGGATTTTGCTCCGGAACCACCCTTTTCTCCTGCCAGAAGAACCTCTGCACATGCAGTTCCTTCGGGGTAAGGGAGTACTCCGTGTTCCTTGACTATAAGAGCATTTCTTAACGGGATCATGAAAAGAACGCCGAGAACGCCGCCACATAAAGAGATCATTGAAATGGTTAGAAGGCTTGGTTTATCGGCAACACCTTCCTTTGCCCAGAGAAAAATTACAGGCATCGTAAAGATCGCACCGGCTGCCAGAGATTCACCGGCCGAACCGACTGTCTGAACCATATTGCTTTCGAGAATCGCATTTTTTCGCTTTATCAAGCGGAATATACCCATTGAAATAACAGCTGCGGGAATTGACGCGGAAACCGTCATTCCGACTCTGAGCCCGAGATATGCATTTGCAGCTCCGAAAACTATGGCCAGTACTACACCCAGCGCTATAGATGTGAATGTAAATTCCGGTACAACTTTATCCGCAGGAATATACGGCTTAAAGTCCTTTTTATTATCTTCCATTTAACCTACCCTTCCCAAAAAAACTCATAACTTTTCAGATCATAAAATCACTGAAAAAAATGCAAATTACTCTTCGATTATAACCGCATTAACATATATAATTCAACACCATTTTATGATATTTACCGCCATATTCTTTATATACCTGATAAAACGATATCGACCGGTGAACCGTCCGAAGCAAAAAAAGAAAAACAAGACTAACTATTGCTTTTTGTGAGTCAGACAAAAACCGGTGTGATTTTCCACACCGGCTTTGTCTACAGTTCGTAATCCCGACCCGAAGGCCGGCATTACAAAGTACATATTTATCTGTCAAATCTCTTGCGTTTAATTATAACAACCACTCCGATTCCTATCAGTGAAAGTATCAGCATAATTCCTAAGAATCCTATAGGAGCTGAATCTCCGGTCTTAGGTTTATTCTTGTCTGATGTTGTCTGAGTTGATGTTCCTGTAGTTGTTTGAGTTGATGTAACTGTTGTTGTACCGGTAGTTGTACCTGTTGTTGTATCTATTGTATCCGGAGGATTCGGTTTAACGGGATTCTCTACTATATCAAGTGTATACGCGTTATCGTTTCCGACCTTAACAGTGGCTGTCTTTCCACCGTTTACAACCTTGCCGGGACCGCCCTCTGTCTCAAGAGCTGATGCAAGTACTTTAACCGTAAGAACTACTTTTCCGGACTTTCCTGCAGGTACATTTTTAAGCGTCCACTTAACTGTTCCGCCGTTTGCTGCTCCTGCGGGTGTAAGTACTCCGCCATCTGATGCGCTTACAAACTTAACATGCTCATCAAGCTTATCCTCAATAACGATATCCTCATCTGTTGTTTTATAGTTCTTGTATGAAATCTCATATGTGATCTCATCATCAACCTTAACATCGCCAAGTACTCCGGTTCCTTCATAAGGAGCAATTTCTTTCTTCGTCGGCTTCTCCGGCACGGGATTCTCAACTATATCCAGTGATACCTCGGGATCGTTTCCGACCTTAACTGTGGTTCCGGTTCCGCCGTTAACCACCTTGCCGGTGCCGCCATCTGATTCAAGTGCGCCTTCAAGTACTTTAACTGTAAGTCTAACCTTTCCGCTCTTTCCTGCCGGTACATTTTTGATAGTCCACTTAACTGTTCCGTTTGAATATTTTCCGTTTTCTGTTGCACTTACAAATTCAACAT
>CACYCJ010000425.1 GCA_902772925.1 uncultured Lachnospiraceae bacterium | reverse complement strand
TTTCCTTTTATTTCATTTGCATATTTTTTCAGATTATTGCCTATTTCTCTATATTTTTTCTGCATCTCAGTAAGCTTATCAATCAAAGCATCTGATGTTCCTCCGTCCCATCCTTCATTTATCGCCGCAATTTGCTTTGATAAATCATCGGCTACTTCTATACATGAGTTTCCCGCTTTACGTATTTCCTCAGCCTGTGTCACTGCTATATCATAGTCAAGTTTTATAAACGCCATTTTGATTCCTCCGTTTCTATTTCCACTACCGAACCATCCCAAATTCCAATATCTGAAAAGCTCTTGTTTTCATTTAACTTCTTCCCGTTTACAGTAAGACTGAAATTCTTTTCAGATAATGATAATTCTCTGATATATCTTAGCTGATCCTTTATATCAGCAATAACAACATTACATGGCAGTTCTACATCAACAAGTTCAGTACCCTTATTTTTTTTAAATGATACTATGACGCTATCAACCACTCGCTAATAACCTCCTTATATTTAGGCCAGAATCCCGTACCGGCTTTTCTAAAACCAATCTTTGTTATGCCACCATCTTCCGCTTCTATATAAAGCTCAGCCATAGCATCTTCACTGATAAGAGCAGAAACAGTATCAACACTCAACTTATTCTCATCTCTTGCAACCAACGTGATTGCGGCATACGAAAGTTTATAACTAAGGCCATCTATCAAAAACATTTCATTAAATTCATCAAGATTAAATTTTTCCAAACTGCTTTTTGCCTCTTCAACATTTCCATCCTGAATAAGATCTGCTACAAAATCATAATCATTTTTAGGAATAAGAATTGATATCTGATTTGATTTGCTTCCATTGTCCTTGGGCAATTCGTCTATAAAAGCCTTCAACTCCGCATCCTTCATCATTTCAAGATGGAACTCACCAGATTCTCCTGATATCCGCAACCATTTTCCATCCATTTCATAAAAACGAAGTGTTGTAATTTCTTCATCAGCTAATCGTTTGTCAAATCCTATATACTTTGAGAATCCTGCACATATCTTAATCATTTCGGAAAGACTTTCCGCATATTCAATATTTCCACCGAAAGTCTTTTTTATAAAACCCCTTTCTCGTAAACTTTGTTCTACTTCGATTATTCTTTCAGTCTGCTCTACCGTCGTCATGTCATCATAAGGATCGGATATTCCGGGAAGTATATCTCCGTCAAATTCCTTCACCAAATAAACAAGCTCCTCATCAGTAAGGTTAATTGCTAATTCTCCCATCTCTTTCTCCTTCATAATAGGTTGATTTTTTTGATACTCTTATCATTCACATAATATGCTACTCCTTCAGGCATCTGAGCGTTTTCTTCCTCTGAAGACATACCGGTACTGATCAGATTATGTTCAGAAAATGATCCACCGGATACAATAAGCTGTTTCTGCCTGATTATTCTATGAGTTAACGTTTCTCCTCTATTGGCCAGGTCGGTTATCCCGTTTCCGAGTCCTGTCACTATCAGATATATATCCAATCCTCTTCCCATATCTACAATATCTTCCATGCAGCTAATAGTTTTATTTTCAACGAAGTCAAAGAATTCCTTAAAATCGGTTATTAAAATATAAATCGGAGACCTGCGGCCATATTCATCTCTGTCTTTTCCCTCTGACCTTTCCTGTAGTCTTCTCATTAATGATTCTATATAGGAATTAATTGACGCATCTCCTATACAATAATACCCTGCACACATTGAATCCTTATATTTACCTCTTTTATCGTCAAATATGATAAACTCTGCCCTGTCTATCACATTAACCTGATCAATAGTATTCTCGAGCACTTTATCCAGAGCGTCCTGCTTTAAACATGAAATAAGGATGGTATGTTTTTTCTCTTTGTCAAAAGAGGCCAGTTCCATTTTCTTTTTATCTAAACCAAAGACTATCTCTCCGGGTTTTTTAATATCAGAAATATCAAATGCCAATGCCGTATCAGAGCTTTTTGAACTTTCCTCTGTATCTGACCAGCCTTTTTTCATAACTGTTATGATATCATGTATGGCTTTATTTCTATCAACTCCACTATCACCGGGTACAGGTAACGCCATTTGTATTTCTACGGGAT
>CACYCJ010000424.1 GCA_902772925.1 uncultured Lachnospiraceae bacterium | reverse complement strand
ATTAAATTCAATATGGCAATAGTTTTATTTATTGCCATATTGATTTATGTCCTTTTGAGCGTTTTTAAGTCTCTCGGAAAGGAAACCATTGCTATTTATAAGGTTGCGGAATCAAATATCAATAATAATATTAAAACTACGGGTATAGCAATAAGAAGCGAAAAGGTTGTTAAAACCGATAAAACCGGTTACATTTGTTATTTTTCTAGAGAATCCGAAAAGATAGCCAAGGGGCACGATGTCTGCGCCATAGATGAAACGGGTGACATTATAAATTCCATTACCCTTTCGGGTGATGAGGATTATAAGCTTACCGATGAGGATTACAGTGATATAAGAAATATTATCTCGCTATATAAGACTAATTATTCGGACAAGGAATTTGATTCGATCTATAAGCTGAAAAATGATATTGATGACAGGATTTATGAGATCACAAATACAATTCTTGATGATAAGGTCGAAAATGAGTCCGCATCAATGCAGTCTACTCTCAGAAGCATTAAAGCAGAAGAGAGCGGTATAGTGATGTATTATCTTGACGGGTATGAAAGTGTTTCCGTTGACGGCGTTTCTCCTCAGCTTTTTGATGAAAATAGATATGAAAGAAAGCCCCTTAAAACCGGTGAAGTTGTGAATTCCGGCGACGCGGTATTTAAGCTTCTTACCGATGAAAACTGGTCTATAGTCTGTAAGATTTCAAGTGATGATATCAACAGTCTTAAGGACAGGGATTATATTACATTTATCATCAACAACAGCGGCGACGAGATAAGCATTACAAATTATGAGATACGTACCATTAACGGTGAGCAGTATCTTGTGCTTAATCTTGCAAAGTATATGGTTAATTATGTTTCCGACAGGCTTCTTCAGATAGAGATCGTACTGGATAAAAATGAGGGACTTAAGATACCGAATTCCGCTATTGCTTATAAAGAGGTCTACAAAGTAGGAGAGGATTATCTCGAATATGATGAAGCCACGAGCAGCTATTATGTAAGCCTTCAATATATGGATGAAAACGGCAAGCTTGAGAAAAAATTGAAATCCGTTGAGGTTTTCAGACAGCTTGAGGATGACGGTTCTTATCTGGTCGATCCTGTCGATCTTGAAGCGGGAGAAGTAATAGTGGATACGGCAGGTAATTCGCTTTCCACAAGCCTTCTGCCAATTGAAAGAATAGAGGGGGTATTCCTCGCAAATGAAGGAATTGCTGATTTCAATGAGATAAGCATCATTAAGAAGAGCGAGGAATTTACTATTATCAGCAAGCAGGGAAACATCAAGGAATTTGACAATATAGTAATGAATACGGAGGGAATAACCGAAAACCAGATCATATACTGATTTCGGAGTATGAAGAAAATGATAGAGGATAATTACAGAGCAGTAGAAAAAAGAGTTAATGATGCATGTAAGGCTGTAGGAAGAGATCCGAAGGAGGTTACATTAATAGCTGTCAGTAAGACAAAACCGCTTAGTGACATTGAAAAGCTTATAGCTATCGGTGTAAGGGAATTCGGTGAAAATAAGGTGCAGGAGATGAAGGATAAATTCGATAATGTATCGACTCCCGTAAACTTTCATCTTATCGGACATCTTCAGACAAATAAGGTAAAATATGCAGTCGGAAGAGCGTGCATGATTCATTCTCTTGACTCTTATCATCTTGCAGAGGCAATTGAAAAGGAAGCTGCAAAAAAAGATGTTACAGTACCTGTTCTTATAGAAGTAAATGTAGCCGAAGAGGATAGTAAATTCGGTCTGAAAACAGAGGAAGTGTTACCTTTAATAAATGAAATTAAGGATTTTCCGCATATCAAAATCGAGGGGCTTATGACTATCGCTCCTTTTGTTGAAAATCCTGAAGATAACAGACCCGTATTCAGGACTCTGAAGCAATTATTACTTGACATAAAATCGAAAAACATAGATAATGTCAGTATGAATGTCCTTTCAATGGGGATGACAAATGACTTTGAAATTGCCATTGAAGAAGGTGCTACTATGGTCAGGGTCGGAACAGCGATCTTTGGCGAAAGAGATTATAGTATATAGAGGAGATAGAAAATGCCGGCTTTTAAGAATTTCTTAAGTCATTTTAGTGTGGATCGTAACAAAAATGATGAGTATGAAGACGAAGAATATGATGATGATATCTTTGAGGAAGATGATGACTACGATGATGATGAAGAAGATGAAGTAGTTGAAACAGATTCAAGATATAAACCGTCATCAGCAGGAAGGGAAAGGCCCAGATACAGTTCAGCTTCGTCATATCAGAGGACCTCATTTTCCGACAATAACAGGAGACCTAAGGCTGCTCCCGCAAGAAGCAATGTTGTACCGATCAGTTCTAACGATAATAAGAGACCGGCTGCAAGAGGCAAGAGCAACGTTATTGTAATCAAACCGCTCAGCTTTGACGATGCGCAGGAAGTATCGGACAATCTTAAGGACGGAAAGACCATTGTGATCAACCTTGAAGGGGTAGAGGTTGAATCAGCACAAAGAATAATCGATTTTATCGGTGGTGCCTGCTATGGTATTGACGGAGTTCTGAAAGCAATATCAGCTAATATTTTTATAGCAGCACCTAATAATACAGAGGTTTCGGGTGATCTCAGAGAAGAGATATTTAATGATTCACTGTATTCTCCGAGTCTGACTAATTATTGATAAAATTGTTTTAATGTGGAGGGGATTATATGCTGACTCCTGTTGATCTTAAACAGAAAAAGTTTAAAACAGGTTTGGGTTTCGATAAGAAGGATGTAAGCACATTTTTTGATGAAGTGTCTGAAAGCTATCAGGAACTTTATAAAGCAAATGCCGAGCTTAAATCCAAGGTTCTGACTCTTACTGATGAGGTACAGCACTATAAGCTTACCGAGGAAGAGCTTCAGAAAAAGCTTATGGTTGCCGAAAAGAATGCCGAGGTTTCAAAGTCAAATGCTGCAAGAGAAGCCAAGACGATGGAAATGGAAGCCAAGGCCAGAGCCAATGAGATAGTTTCACAGGCCTACAGAGATCTGGATGATGCCGAAGAGAAGTTTAAAAAGCTTCAGGCTCAATATTCCGATTATAAGATTAAATATGCCGAGCTTGTTAAAAAGCATCTTGTGCTTCTCGGGGATTATGATTTTGATCCGGATTCATATTTAAGCATCGGGGCTGTCAAGTCCAATACTTCATCGTCTGATTATACAGACGGAGCCGAAGACTTCTTCGATTTCAGCGGAGGAGGCGGCGGAGGTAATCTCGGTACGGCTGATTCGGTAGGTAATTCGAGAGAGGATAACAGAAGCAGCGCTGCTAAGGTTTACGGTGATACATTAGGCGGAGAGGGTATTGATCCCTTTGACGGCAAATCCGAATCCGGCAGTGACGGCGGTACTGTAAAGAAGAAAGAAGGCGGTCTTCGTATGAAGGACGATACACCTCCTTCCCCTAAGTTCAGAGGCGGTTCGACTCCCGGTGATGATCTTGATTTCTTTATGGATATGATGTAAAGAGTTAACTGTAACAGGTCAGGAGTATTATGACAAGTAAAATGGATATAAATCATGAAGGCAGACTTCTTTATGAGATTTCATATGAAGAAAGCTTTGATGCATTAAAAGATATCGCAAAGGAAAACAGCTTTGCAGATAAAAAGATAATGATCATATCCGATACAAAAGTAGCATCCAATTATATGGATGCTATTTTGTGTGATATGGAACCACTCTGTAAGGAGGTACATTCCTTTATATTTGATGAAGGTGAGAAGAGTAAAAACCTTGATACGGTAAGGGAGGCTTACAGAGCGCTTATAGAAAAGAAATTCGACAGGCATGACATGATACTTGCTCTGGGAGGAGGAGTTACGGGAGATATGGCGGGCTTCACGGCAGCTACATTTCTTCGCGGCATTGATTTTATTCAAATACCCACATCACTTCTTTCCATGGTTGATTCAAGTATAGGCGGGAAGACCGGCGTTGATTTTGACGAATACAAAAATATGGTAGGTGCGTTTAAGATGCCTGTTCATGTTTACATAAATATGTCGGTTTTAAAGACTCTGGACAGAAGGCAGATTGTTTCTGGAATGGGTGAAGTCATTAAAAGCGCGCTTATTAAGGATGCTTCATTTTTTGACTGGATAGAGGAAAATGCAGGAAGTATCGAGAAGCTTTCGGAAGAATATGATTCTTCGGTTTATTATAATCTGATATACAGAAGTGACCTTGTTAAAAAGAATGTTGTAGAAAACGATCCTTATGAAAAGGGAGAGAGAGGACTTTTAAACTTCGGACACACACTCGGCCACGCTCTTGAAAAATATATGAATTTTGAGCTTTTGCATGGTGAATGTGTGCTGATAGGATCGATAATGTCTTCTTATATTTCTTTTAAGCTGGGATATCTGAGTGATGAGGAACTGAGAAGGACAGTTAAGCTGATCAAAGGCTATGAGCTGCCGAAGCTTCCCGGGGATATTGATATAGATAGAATCGTGGAATATACTAAAAATGACAAAAAGGTTGTAGGTGATAAGAT
>CACYCJ010000423.1 GCA_902772925.1 uncultured Lachnospiraceae bacterium | reverse complement strand
TGGTATGAATATAAATGATTAAGGAGATTTAAAGTGAGAAGAGTTGTAATAACAGGTATGGGAACCATAAATCCCGTGGGACATGATGTTGCCGAGACATGGGAAAGCGTAAAAAATGGCGTTTGCGGTATAGGAGAGATAACCCAGATAGATACGGAACAGTTCAAGATTAAGATTGCCGCAGAAGTAAAGGATTATGAGCCTGAAAAATACCTTGAAAAGAAGGAAGCAAGAAAGAAGGACAGATATACTCAGTTTGCTACCATAGCAGCAAGGGAAGCCGTAAAGGACAGCGCAATCAATATAGAGGATGAAGATCTTTACAGATGCGGAACCATTATATCAAGCGGTATAGGCGGTCTCAAGACTATTGAGAATGAGTATTCGAGAGGAGAGGAAAAAGGCTTTGAGAAGATAAGCCCCTTCTTCATACCTATGTCTATATCAAATATGGCTGCAGGAGAGATTGCCATCGAAACAGGCTTTAAGGGTATTTGTACAAGTATAGTTACTGCCTGCGCCAGCGGAACCAATGCCGTAGGTGAAGCTTTCCACAGAGTAAGAGACGGATATGAGGATGTTATGCTGTGCGGTGGCGCAGAAGGCTGTATATGTAATCTCGGACTCGGCGGATTTACTGTTATGAAGGCTCTTTACGCCGGGAATGATCCAAAGAGAGCATCTATCCCCTTCGATGCCGAAAGAGGCGGCTTTGTAATGGGTGAGGGTGCCGGCATACTTGTACTTGAAGAGCTGGAGCATGCAAAGAAGAGGAATGCAAAGATTTACGGCGAGATCGTCGGATACGGCGCAACCTGTGATGCACATCATATTACTGCACCCGATCCTGAAGGAGAAGGCGCTGCAAACTGCATGAGGTTTGCCGTTAAGGATGCAGGTCTTGAAATGACTGACATAGATTATATCAATGCACACGGAACATCAACTCATCTTAATGATGCGGGTGAGACAAAGGCCATAAGAAAGACCTTTGGTGAGCACGCCGATAAGCTTATGGTAAGCTCGACAAAATCCATGACAGGACATCTTCTCGGTGCCAGCGGTGCTGTTGAAGCAATCATAACAACTCTTGCACTTAAGGATTCCTATGTTCCCGCTACCATCGGATATAAGACACCCGATCCCGCGTGT
Organism: uncultured Lachnospiraceae bacterium; assembly: GCA_902772925.1. Classification (GTDB taxonomy): domain Bacteria; phylum Bacillota; class Clostridia; order Lachnospirales; family Lachnospiraceae; genus Eubacterium_Q. The sequence continues at coordinate 10,241 of CACYCJ010000423.1, read as the reverse complement.
GATCTGGATATCGTTCCGAATGAAGGAAGAAATGCGGATATTAAATATGCAATTTCCAATTCGCTCGGTTTCGGCGGACATAATGCATGTATCTGCTTAAAGAAATGGGAGGGCTAAATAATGGAGCTTGATTCAAATCAGATAAGAGAGATAATACCTCACAGATATCCCATGCAGCTTATCGATAAGATAACGGATTTCGAACCGGGCGTATGGGCAGAAGGAATAAAATGCGTAAGTGTAAATGAACCGTTTTTTCAGGGGCATTTTCCCGAGGCTCATGTAATGCCGGGAGTGCTTATTATCGAAGCGCTTGCTCAGACCGGCGCGGTTGCCATTCTTTCACTTGAAGAAAATAAAGGAAAGATAGCATTTTTCGGCGGAATTAAAAATGCCAGATTCAGAGCACAGGTAAAGCCCGGAGATGTTTTGAATCTGAGATGTGAGATCACTGCGAAAAAAGGCCCGGTAGGATTCGGTAAAGCCACTGCCACAGTCAACGGAAAGGTAGCCGTAACCGCCGAGATTTCGTTTGCAATCGGAGAAGGAAAATAAAAATGTCAAATGTAAAGGAAATGACTCCTTTTTCAGAAGTTTACAAAAGGTTCAAAGTACTATACTATAAGGATGTATTCAAGAGACTGAAATCATCCAAAATACCACTTTCAACAGAAGAGCTGTATTGCCTTGAAATAATTGAAGCTCTTGAAGAGCCGACGATCAATGAGTTCGCCGGCTTTGTTGGCATTTCATCTCCAAATGCAACCTACAAGATCAATTCACTGATACAAAAGGGATATGTGGAAAAAATACAGTCCAGCACCGACAAGCGTGAATATATGCTTAAGATAACGGATAAGTATTACAAGGATCTTTCGGTCAGTGAAAAGTATTTTGACATAGTTGAAGAAAAATTGAAAACCGCCTTTACGGAAGATGAGTATAAGGAATTTAACAGACTCTTTAAAAAAATCTCAGAAGAAGTTCTTCCCGTAAAAGGTTCGTAATTGACCATGAAACTGAACTGACCATGAAACTGAAGTGATAATGAAACTGAAGTGAATATGTGAATACATTGAATATTGTATGTGAGTGTCTGAAATGAAGGATTATACTATGTTTGACGGAAAAAAGAATAAACTCTCGGGAATAAAAGCGGCTGTTTCAATCCTGCTTTGCATTTTTCTTTTCATTCCTCTTTTGTCAGGATGTACAAATATCGAGGATGCCGAGATTACCGAGGCTGAAGATAAATACCAGGATGCCGATGTGGAGGGCGTAGTCCTTATATATCACATTGACGATGAGGAATATACCGAAGAGGACGTTGAAAGTACGATTCAGGTAATGAAGGAAAGAACAAATGTATATTCCAAATACGGTGAGGTATACTACAAGAAAAGTACGGATGATATAGTTATAAAGATTCCTATGTATGCCGCCAATTTAAATATTGACAGGATATTATACCTTTTTGAACAAAAGGGTAATTTCTATGTCCTCGATGACGATAATTATTCGACAATGCAGGGTGGCGGCCGTTTCCTTGCGCTAGCCGATAATAATGATCTTTCGGCGGTAAGATACAGAAATGAATCCGCACTTGATTCGGGGATGGCAAAGGAATATATCGATCTTACCTTCAATGAGGCTGTGACCGGAAGACTGAAGGAATATACCGCACATACAGACGGGTCGAATTATTATCTGTTTTATGAAGGACGCCTTGTAGGCGACGGATATACCCGTACACAGATTACAAACGGAAAGATAGAGTTCACCAATTTCAAGGATCTGAAGGAACCGGAGACCATTGCGGAGGTTATAAGGATAGGCCCGGTAAAGCTTAACCTTTCGTTAAAGCTTCAGGATGTTAACCATCAGAAATCCGGTAGTTAGTTAAAGGAAATATGAAATGAATACAGATAATTTCAGTGAAGAAAAGAAAGAAAATGATATTTACGGCAAATACCGAAGTAATATGGAATTTGTCATGAATGATATTGTAAAAAGACTGGAGCTTTTTGATGATGAAATATTCGAAAGCACGGGAGAACATATATTTGAACATGTGAACTGCAGGATCAAGTCCGAGGAAAGCGTTTCCGAAAAGTGCAGGAAGAAGGACCTTCCGGTAAGCACGGAATCGGCGCTGAAGGTTATCAAGGATGCCATCGGAATAAGGATAGTCTGCGCATTTGTAGACGATATCTACCGGATAATCGAGCATATCAGAGGAATGTACAGCTGCCGTATAGTAGAGGAAAAGGATTACATTACTCATGCAAAATCAAACGGATACAGAAGCTATCACATGATACTTGAGGTTGAGACACCGCTTCCGGATTGCTATGATGAGATTCCGGGACATTATTATATAGAGGTTCAGCTTCGTACCATTGCAATGGATACATGGGCGAGTCTTGAACACAAGGTTAGATATAAAAAAGATATAAAGAGCGGGAAAATGATCGAGTCGGAGCTTAAAAGATGCTCTGATGAACTTGCTTCCTGCGATATTTCAATGATGACGATAAGAAATCTGATAAAGGAGTAGCTATGGGCAGGATATTACTTGCAGAGGATGAAAAGGACCTTTCTAGGGCGGTCACTGCTATACTTACACATAACGGATATGAGGTGACTGCCGTATATGACGGAGAAGCGGCTGTAGAGGCTTCGAGAAGCGGCATTTATGATGTTATGGTACTGGATATAATGATGCCGAAAAAGGACGGCCTCTCGGCACTTAAAGAAATCAGAGATACCGGTAATATGACGCCGGCTCTTTTTCTTACTGCCAAATCCGAGGTTGATGATAGGATTACGGGTCTGGATGCAGGCGCGGATGATTATCTCACAAAACCTTTTGCTATGAAGGAGCTGCTTGCCCGTATAAGATCACTTACCAGAAGAACGGACAGATACAATCAGAAAAATATCAGTATCGGAGATACGATACTTGATATCGGAACACAGCTTATCACGAGCCAGAATTCCATAAGCCTTGCTAAGAAGGAAACTGTAATGATGGAATTTTTCATGCTGAATCCCGATAAGGTTATCACTAAAACAGAACTGCTGAATCATGTATGGAAGGATGAGGATGTTGAAGAAGATATAGTGCTGCTTTATGTTTCGTATCTCAGACAAAAGCTTAAATCCATAGCCTCGAGTCTGGAGGTACAGGATGCCGAAGAAGGGTACAGGTTAGTTGAATGGAAGCAAAATTCAGAGCAAGATTCATAGGAATATCGGGAATGGCAATCCTGATGGTACTTATGATAGAGCTCGGAGTTGTCAATTTCATCATGGCCAATTCCGTGAGAGATGAGATAACGGGCTTTCTTGATTATGTATCGACTGCAGGAGGATATCTTCCCGATTATCGGTTAATTCCTCAAAATGAAATAAATGAATTTATTACCGAAGAGTCTCAGTATGAAAACAGGTTTTTCTCCGTTATAGTCGATGAAAATAATAATGTGCGTGAGCTGAATCTTCGAAATGTACAGACGGTATCCGTAGATGAGGCATATACTTATGCTCTTCAGATGATAGAATACAAGCGTACCTACGGAGAGTTTACGACCTCGGACGGAGATTACTACTTTAAGGTGAGCGAACTGGATGACGGAGGTATTCTTGTGGTGGCTTTGGATAGCACGTCAAGAATGAGAAGGCTGAATATCCTCGTAAGATTTTCGCTTTATATCGGTGCGGGAAGCATGATCCTGTTTGTTGTCATTCTGACACTTCTTTCGGGCAAGGTTATACAGCCGATGATCGAAAGTCAGAAAAAACAGAAGGAATTCATAACAAATGCCGGTCATGAGCTGAAGACGCCCATTGCCATTATCTCCGCAAATACGGAGGTTATAGAAATGACTCAGGGAAAATCCGAGTGGACGGAAAGCACCATGACTCAGATAAGCAGACTGTCCGGACTTATCAATGATCTTATCACTCTTGCTAAAATGAGTGAGCAGACAAGCGTGGTCCTGTCGGATATTGATTATTCGGCAGAAGCGATTGAGGTCGCAGCCTCATTTACTTCACTTGCAAAGAGTGATAATAAAACGCTTATAACCGATATAGATGAAGGTATAAAGGTTCACGCTGAAATGAAGGGCCTTCATACGCTTATAAATATTCTTATGGATAATGCGGTTAAATACTGTGATGAAGGCGGAAAGATAACGATAAGTCTGAAGGAGAAGGGAAAAAGTACTGTCCTCACCGTATCAAACACCTACGCCGACGGTAAAAATGTGGATTTCAATCGGTTTTTTGACAGGTTCTACAGAGAAGATAAATCACATAACAGTACGAAAAAAGGCTATGGTATAGGATTATCGATGGCCGAAAGCATAGTTAAAACCTTCAAAGGAAGGATAAATGTTTCTTACAAAAATGACGAGATAAGCTTTATCGTTACGATCTGATTTGTCACTTTAGGATTCAGAGGATTATCAAATGGAAATAAAAGATACAGATATTAATGAAATGCATTCCCTGGAGGATATGGCGCGTGAGTTTTCGGAAAGAGATGATTTTATAAAGCTCATGACCTTTTACAGGTGTGCTATCATGCAGGTGGTGACAAAGCTTAATGTACTCAATGAAGAATTCTCTCTTCAGTATGACCGTAATCCGTTTGAGCAGATAGAGCACCGCCTGAAAAAACCGGTAAGCATTGTGGAAAAAATGCAGAGGAGAGGAGTGCCTCTCGATGTTGATGCCATGGAGGCGGATCTTTATGACATTGCCGGTATAAGAGTAGTTTGTTCGTTTGTTGAGGATATCTATAAACTGTCAGATCTTCTCATTCAGCAGGATGATATCCTTCTTGTGATGAGAAAGGATTATATAGAAAATCCCAAGCCCAACGGATATCGCAGCCTTCATATGATAGTCGATGTACCGATATTTTTGTCGGAAGGAAAAAGACATATGAAGGTTGAGGTGCAGTTCCGCACCATTGCCATGGATTTTTGGGCCAGCGTTGAACATAAGCTCAGGTATAAGAAGCATATAAAAAGCTCGGAGGAAGTATCAATGAGACTTGAAAAATGTGCCGATATATTGTCAGGGCTGGATAAAGAGATGGAAAGCATCAGAAAGAAGATAGACAGCGAGAATTAATGAAAGATAAAAAGAAAAAGAATATTAAAAGAATACTTACCGTAGTGATCTGTATTCTGCTTGCTCCTTTTGTTATTCTCCTTCTGATAAATGCGGCTGTCATACTTTCCACCGCAGGCAGCATTAAAAGCCCGGACTCTGTTGCAGAGGATTATGATTATGAATGCACCATGGTCCTCGGCTGCAGCGTAAGACCTGATAAGACACCCTCCGATATGCTGAGAGCAAGGCTTGATGCAGCCTATGAGCTGTACGAAAAAACCGGCTGCAGGATAGTGGTAAGCGGAGATCACGAGGATCAGTATTATAACGAAGTGAAGATCATGAAGGAATATCTCGTGCAAAAGGGAGCTTTGTCCGAGGATATTTATATGGATCATGCCGGATATTCAACATACGACAGTATATACAGATTAAAGGAAATATTCGGTGTAAAAAAAGTAGTAATAGTTACTCAGAGATATCATTTGTACAGAGCGCTTTTTATCGCAAAAATGCTCGGGATAAAGGCGGTCGGCGTGGAGGCTGATGATGTGACCTCGGGAAACGGATATCAGAATCATATTCGTGAGTTCGCCGCAAGACCGAAGGCATTATACGATGCTCTCAGGAAGGTGCAGCCGAAGGAACTCGGTGAAAAGGTGGATCTTGACAAGAGCGGTGATCTCACTGATGAGATTTAGCATTTTCATAGAATAAAAGAGAGGCTGCCATACATGAATGGAAATGAAAAAACAGAATCACTCGATCTTAGGGGAATGTATCCGGCCGAATTGGAAGAATTCGTCATTTCACAGGGCTGGCCCAAGTACCGTTCAAAGCAGATATTCGAGTGGCTTCATAAAAAGCAGATCCGTGACACGGAAGAAATGAAAAATCTTCCGGCAGATATCCGAATAAAGCTTAAGGACCATTTGATCGGGGTAAAGGAAGAGCTTCGTCTTACTTCAAAGGTCGACGGAACAGTCAAGTTTCTTTTCAGACTTCATGACGATCAGATGATCGAAACTGTATTTATGAGATATAAGCATGGAAATTCTATCTGCATCTCATCGCAGGCAGGCTGCAGGATGGGATGCGATTTTTGCGCTTCGGCCATAGGCGGGCTGGTCAGAAACCTTACTGCGTCCGAAATGCTGGATCAGATATATGCGGCAATGTATATCATGGGAGAGAGAATATCCAATATCGTTGTAATGGGAACCGGAGAAGCTCTTGATAATTATGATAATCTCATTAGATTTTTAAATCTGATCACCGATGAAAAGGGATATGGTATAAGCGAGAGAAGTATAACGGTGTCCTCCTGCGGACTCGTTCCCGCCATAAGAAGATTTGCGGATGAGAAGAGAACCGTAACACTTGCGCTTTCCCTTCATGCCGTGACTGACGAGAAGAGGCGGAAGCTGATGCCTATAGCCAGATCCTACACCATAGAGGAGACTTTGGATGCCTGTCGTTACTATTTTGAAAAGACAGGAAGAAGGATAACCTTTGAGTTCTGTCTTGTGAAAGGTGTGAATGACAGTCCCGAGGATGCGGTCGCTCTTTCAAGACTGATAAAGGGTATAAATTCGCATGTAAACTTAATCCCGGTTAACCCTGTTACCGAGCGAAATTACAGACCGGGACAGGACAAGGATATATACAACTTTAAAAATCTTCTTGAAAAAAATCAAATAAATGTTACTATTAGAAGGAGTATGGGCAGGGATATTGATGCTGCCTGCGGACAGTTGCGCCGTAAATTTAATGTATAGCTTTGCCGGAGAAGACGGTATAAAGCTTGTAAATAATATAGCAACTGATATGGAGAGATAAATGTTAGCAGTCGGGAAAACTGATATAGGGGCAAAGAGAAGTTCAAATCAGGACAGTATATATATTAAAAACGGTCCGATAGGCAGTCTGCCTAATCTTTTTATTGTAGCCGACGGTATGGGAGGTCATAATGCAGGAGATTTTGCTTCCTCCTATGCGATAAATGTGGTTACGGAATATGTGGCATCATCTGATATTCAGAGCCCGATATCTCTTCTGAAAAGAGCTATGATATTCGCAAACAGTGAAGTGTATAGACAGTCCATGGAGGATGTCGGAAAGTCAGGTATGGGAACCACAATGGTGGTTGCCGTTGTCAAGGGTAGTGAGCTTTACGTGGCAAATATCGGAGACAGCAGACTTTATATAATAAATGATGATATAAGGCAGATAACCATGGATCATTCACTGGTTGAAGAGCTTATAAGAAGCGGCCAGCTTAAGAGAAATAACGGCCGTAATCATCCTGAAAAAAATATAATCACAAAAGCCATGGGATCAAAGGATGAGGTGCTTCCGGATTTCTTTGAGACGGAGGTGAAGCCCGGTGACAAGCTTCTGCTGTGTTCTGACGGACTTTCGAATATGGTGGAAAATGACGAGATAAGGGATATCGTCAGAGAGCATGAGGATATCGATGAGGCGACCGATATACTCATTGAAAGAGCAAATTACTATGGAGGACTGGATAATATATCCATAGTCCTTGTTTCGATATAAAACAGATGGAAAGCCAGAGGTAGGATAATGTTAGAAGTAGGTTTTTTACTCGAGGACAGATATGAGATCCTTGAGGTTGTCGGTACCGGCGGAATGTCCACGGTATATAAGGCAAGAGATAAAAGACTTAAAAGATTCGTAGCCGTAAAGGTTCTTAAAAGTGAATATAATTCCGATATGAATTTTGTGGCAAAGTTCAGAGCGGAAGCCCAGTCCTCTGCAGGACTTACACATCCCAATATCGTAAGCGTATATGATGTAGGTGAAGACTCCGGAAGATATTTTATCGTAATGGAGCTCGTTGAAGGAATCACACTCAAGGAGTATATCAGACTTAACGGAAGACTCAGTATGGATCAGACTATCGACTTTTCCATTCAGATAGCTTCAGGTCTCGAGATGGCTCATGAGAATCATATAATCCACAGGGATATTAAGCCGCAGAATATCATTGTTGCCAAAAACGGAAATCTTAAGGTTACCGATTTCGGTATAGCAAAGGCGGCAACTTCAAATACCATGTCAACGCTGGGAATGGGTTCTGTTCATTACATTTCACCCGAACAGGCCAGAGGCGGATACAGTGATGAAAGAAGTGATATATATTCACTCGGTATCACGATGTACGAAATGGTTACGGGAAGAGTTCCCTACGAGGGTGAGACAAATGTTGCCATAGCTCTTAAACATATCAACAACGAAATCATACCTCCGAGACAGCTCTACCCGGATATATATTCAAGTCTTGAAAAGATAATTCTAAAGGCAACACAGAAGAAGCCCGAGAGAAGATATCTTACTTCGGCTGCTCTTATTGCCGATCTGAGAAGGGTAAAGGCGAATCCGAACATTGATATCATTGTTGCGGGCGGAAGCGTGACAAATGCTCCTACGCAGAAATTCTCTACATCCGATGTGCATGAGATAAATGACAATTCCGAAAACTTAAAAAACAGTGAATCGCCTGTCAAGGGTACTAAGCTGGAAAAGCTTCTCAACGAAGATGATGATTATGATTTTGATGAGGATGTTCAGAGAGATCGTTCGTCAAAACGTCGAGGAAGAGATTATGATGATTATCGTGATGATGACCATTACAGAAATGATCGCAGAGATTACGATGATTATGATGATTATGACGACAGGGATTATGATGACAGGGATTATGACGACAGAGATTACGATGACAGGGGCTATGACGACAAGGATTACGATGATTATGATGATCGTCGTTCCGGACACAGATTAAAGAAGGTTCCGGATGATGATTATTATGATGATGACAGAGACTATCGCGGAAGGGATTATCGCTCAAGAGACTATGATCGTTATGATGACGAGTATGACGAAGAAAGAAATAAGACCGACAAGGTAGTTATGATAGCGGGTATAGCCGCAGCAGTGATAATCGCTGTTATTATACTTATCGTTGCCGGCAGCCTTCTCGGCTGGTTCGGTAAAAAAGACAAGGATACCACGGAAGATAAAAATATCAGTACGGAACAGACGACTACCGAGGCTTCCACCGAGGCAAAGGATGTAAAGATGCCTGATGTTGTAGGAAGGACTCAGGAGGCAGCCGAAAAAATGCTTAAGGATGCGGGCTTTACCAATGTGAAGGTAAATACCGAGGCCAGCAAGGATGTCGTTAAGGGATATGTTATATCACAGAGTGTTAACAAGGATACTATGACCAAGCCGGATACGGAGGTTGTGATCGTTGTAAGTCTCGGACCTTCGAGTGTAAGCATCCCCGATCTTAAGGGCCGCAGTGATGATGAGGCTACGAAGATACTTGAGGAACTCGGCTTTAAGGTTACACATAGCTACAGATATGATGATGAGATAGAAAAGGATAAGGTTATTTCCACTTCACCCGAGGCAGGAAAGGAAGCTGCAGAGGGAAGCGAGGTCATTCTTTATGTAAGTAACGGCCAGGAGGTTAAGCAGGTAGCGGTTCCCAAGCTGACCGGAATCAGCCAGACGGCGGCAGAGAGCAGTCTGAAAGCGCTTAAGCTTGTCCTCGGAAATGTAACCAAGGAATACAGTGATACTGTAGAAGCCGGTCTTGTAATAAGCCAGGGTATAGCCGAAAATACCATGGTCAATGAAGGAACAGCCGTAGACATAGTTATAAGTCTCGGTAAAAAGGAACTCAGCTATAAGGGAACGGTAGGCGGAACGCTTACCCTTGCGGATGAACATTCGGCTGAGGTAGCGGCAATGATGAAGGTCAACTTCGTGGTATGCATTACAGATGCGGATGGTGAGCATATGGCTTATTCCACATCGATTGCCGGCGGATCGGCTACCATCATTGAGATCAATCAGACTATTTCGGGATTAAAATATAATAACGGATCGGTTACTTATACCATAACAGATGAGAACGGAAATGATATTTCCGCATATTATATCAGCAATCTGACTGTTAATTATGCACAGGAATAGGAATAGGTAAATTGGTTGGTAAGATCATAAAAGGAATTGGCGGTTTCTACTATGTGGAGACCGCCAAAGATATAATATATGAATGTAAAGCCAGAGGTGTTTTC
>CACYCJ010000422.1 GCA_902772925.1 uncultured Lachnospiraceae bacterium | reverse complement strand
TCGACATCTTCAGCAGCTGAATCCGAAAGTGAATGCAAAATTCTTGAGGCATCCGCATTATGATATCTCAAACAAATTGAAAACCGAGTTCCATCAGCCGAAAATACGTTTGTTGATAGCTGGGCAATATAATCTGTATATGAAACAGGAGGCAGACCTGTTAAGTGAAGAGCTAAGAGTGAAGAACAAAGATCTGGCCCATCATTATGCCATAACCTTCTTAGGAAAAGGATGGGAGAGACATGTGGAGAGTTTGCGAGAGGCAGGATATGATGTGGAACATGTCAAGTTCGCACCAGATTATATAGAGGAGATATGCAAATATGATATTCAGCTAACCCCAATAGCTATTGGCACTGGAACCAAAGGTAAGGTGTTGGATGCTTTAGCAAATGGGCTGTTGGTAATAGGTACTCCATACGCAATGGAAAACATTGCTGTGAAGAATGGCGAGTCGTGTATTGAGTATCTTCAGCCAAATGAAGTAATTGAAATACTAAAGGATATTCCAATGAATATAGAAAAATACGAGGCAATGGCTGATGCTGGTCAAGATGCAGTTCTGCAGTATCACGACAGGCATATGTTGTCTAAGCAATTGTTTTTAATGTAATAAGGTTTTTATATGTGGCTATATCTTACTATATTTTTCTTCATAGTACTTCTTTATGTGGGAACGATTAATAATCCTCAGTCAAAAGGAGTACTAAAATTTGTTATGGTATTCCTCGGCATATTCGTAGGTATCTCTGATATGTTAGGTGGGTATGACAGATATATTTACGGAGAATGCTTTGACAGATTAGTGGATACTATGCGGGCTGGGGGCAATATATTGACAACCGGCGTTGTTCAATTGTATGGTAAAGAATTTGGCTATGTCTTGTTAAATATGGCAGTTGGGCTGATTACAGCAAATAGGTATGTTTTTATTCTAATCGTAACTCTTATTATTTATACTTGTCTCTATTTCTCATTTAAGCGCCACACTAACAACTATGCATTTGCTCTTATCCTATTTTTAGGACTATGGTTCTTTTTCTCTTTTACCTATCTGCGTCAGGTCTTGGCTACAAGTATAGCATGGTTAGCAATAAAATATGTAATTGAGCGTGATTTAAAGAGATTCCTTCTTGTAGCGTTTATTGCGGCTTCATTCCATAATTCTGCCATCTTGATTTTGCCACTTTATTTTATTCCTATAAAGGCTTTTAAGAAGGAAACTATTGTTATTATTATGGGAGCATTATTGTTATTGGGGTTAACTGGAGGACCTGCATCTCTGTTTGAAGTGTATGGCAGTGTAACTGAGGACCGTCGTATTCAAGGGAATATGGCCGATATATCAGAATCTGGATTCCGTATGCCATATCTCATTGAGGCAGCTTTTTTCCTATTTTTCGTTTTGAAGAATTATGAATACATTACTGAGACAAAAGAGCAGACTGTCATGGTGAATGCGGCCTTGGTATTTTGTGGAATATTATTATTCTTTGTCAAATCAGAGAATGGGGGGCGCATTAGTTGGTGCTACATGATTGGGATAATTTCCACAATGACTTACATCGCTACACGGCGGCAAAGGGTTACTGATAAAGCAATAGTTGTGATTCTTCTCTGTCTATTCCTTTACCTTCGCGTGTATAACTCATGGCAGTTATATCTAAATTTGTATCCATATAAAACATTCTTTACAGACGGACATCGGGAAGGTGACTATAGCTGGCAGATATATGAGTATGATCATATGTATGATATAGATAAATTCTATCGATGAAGATAATGAATAGCATTCAGAAAAAGCGACTTTCAAATTTTGAATTGTTGCGTATTGTGGCAATGTTACTTGTCATGTTTGGACACTCTCACATTCGATTAACCTCTTTAGAAAATGAAGAACATAGTTTTATGGTATTTGTTGATTCTATGAGTGCTTGTATAGCTACAATGGGAGTGGGTGTTTTTGTTGCTATATCGGGTTGGTTTGGTATTAAATTTAAGTTAAAGGGACTATTAATATATATATTTCAGATATTGTTTATACTATGGGGTATATATGGTGCTGCTATCTATTTTGA
>CACYCJ010000421.1 GCA_902772925.1 uncultured Lachnospiraceae bacterium | reverse complement strand
TGGAGGTTGTTAAGAGTACGCAGTGACAGTCAATGCAAATTACAATGTAATACAATGTGTTACGCTGTGTTGACAATGCTTGCTTTGCACGCTATAATTGAGTAGAAAGGGGTGATACTATGGCTACTACAAATATCAATGTTCGTGTCGATACGGAATTAAAGCAATCTGCGGAGTCATTGTTTAATGATCTCGGACTTAATATGTCTTCTGCAATCACTATGTTTCTTAAGTGTGCTGTAAGCTATGATGGCATTCCTTTTGAAATAAAGAGAATTCCGAATGCTGAAACGAGAGCCGCTCTTGCGGAATATGATGAAATGAGAAAAAATCCGGGTGACTATAAAAGATATGCTTCTTTTGATGATATGATAGATGAGGTGCTTGAGGATGCTTGAAATCGTACCTTCCAATCAATTTAAAAAGGATCTGAAACTTGCGAAAAAACGAGGACTCAAGATTGACAAATTAAGAGAAGTGATCAATGCATTATCATAGCAAAAGAAGTTAGATGACAAGTATCGTGATCACGGATTATCCGGAGATTATAAAGGTTTCAGAGAGTGTCATGTTGAACCTGATTGGCTCCTTATATACCGTATAAATGAGGATGTGCTTGAGCTATATTTATTTAGAACAGGTTCACATTCCGATCTCTTCTGAATGTTTTTCGATAAAATCCGGACAAATGGATATGTCCGGATTTTTAAAATATAGTACGCGATAACAGGCACCTGCAATTTCAGTTAACATGGAGGAAATATGGATTACGAAAAGAAATTTGACGAAACTTACAGTCTGGCGAGAGATTACAGGAGAGCATACATCCGCGAGAATGTTGAGAAAGAATGCCAAAAGGTAAAGGAAAAAGTCTGCAGCTTTTCAATCAGTGATGAGGATTACGAAAACAGTATTCTTCCGTATTGGAAGAAATATAACGTTCAGCCGGATAAATTCTGGTTTGAATATTACGGCTCGAGAGATAACAGGCTGGATCCGAAATTCATTCCGGGGTATATGTATTATAATGACCTGATCCCGTATCTTAACAATCTGGATTTCTTGCGGGCTACTGCAGATAAATGCTTCTTTGACATAAAATTTAAGAAGGCAAAGATGCCTGCAACCATTTGCAAATGTATCGGCGGTCTTTACTACGACAGTGAAATGAATATGGTAAGTAAAGACGAAGCAATCAGATTATGTCTTGATCATGACGGAAAATTTATAATCAAAGCTTCAGTATATACCTGCAGCAGCAGAAATACATTTTCGATAAATCCGAAAGAATATGATGAGAAAAAGATATGCGAACTGTTTGACAGTGTCGGCGCTAACTTCATTGTTCAGGACAGAGTTAAGCAACATAAGGAACTGGCAAAGTTCAATCCCGGTACAGTAAATACCATAAGGGTGCATTCACTGCTTACCGCGGACGGTGTTTATATACCCAGTGCACTGCTCAGGGTCGGATCACCCGAGCAGGATGTTGTCGAAATGGGTAATGGCGGATATCTGGTTGGAATATCGGATGACAACAGACTCAGTGAAACCTCATACCGGACTGATGTACTTGTACATTTTGATGAGAAAGGTGTAGAAAAACATGAGTATATCCTGGTGCCTACAACCGATAGAATGGAAGGAAAATATGATGATAATTATGTGATTCCCTCCATGGATAAAATCCGTGAGAAGATTAAGGAGATACATCCGATGATCCCGCACCTCAAATTTGTAGGCTGGGACTTTACTGTGGATGAAGAGGGTAATCCCGTATTGTTTGAATTTAACGGTTCCTCTGATGCTCAGGTTTACCAGCTTATCTGCTGCAAGCCTATATTCGGTGATATGACCGATTGGGTGCTGGATGATTATTTCATACACCGCACAATGGAGAAGAACCATAAACAGGGACTGATATATATTTAGGTGACAAGGGGGTGTCACCTAAATATAGAAGGGAGGATGTAAAATGATTTCTATCGGCAAACCATACATTACGACAAGCGGAGATACGGCATATCTTCGTGCCCCGGTACACATTTCGGAAGATACATACAAGGTATATCTTGAGAAAACTTCACATTTAAAAAAT
>CACYCJ010000420.1 GCA_902772925.1 uncultured Lachnospiraceae bacterium | reverse complement strand
TTACATTTGTCAGAGTCAGCGTGTTCGTATATGGATCGTATGATGCTTTGGCGTTTTTACCCGTCACTCCCGGGATGTCGTCCTTGTTATCTTCCGTTACCTGCGTGTTCCCGATCCAAAGATCATACCTCACCTTCTCCCGCTCCGTTGTTGCGCTGACCGTGACATCGGATGCCGGCATGATGAAGGTGTACTCTTCTCCCTCTACTACAGGTGTTGTCTTTACAGTACCCTGCGAAGACGTTACGCTGACCTCTTTCACCCTATAATCCGCGTCAGCTACTACTGTTATGGTAACCTTATCTCCTTCGTCGGCTCTTTCCTTGTCTGTTTTAGCAACACCGTTTTCTACGCCGGTTATATTAATGTCGTATTTTTTCGGCTGGATGAAGATTCTTGCTTTCTTTAGTTCATTGCCTTCTGCATCAGCGAAACTGTTATTGTTTCTATTTTCATTTTCATTTTTATATAACTTTAATTCATTACCGTCTTCATCATATGCGCGATAATTATTCGGATATGAAATATTGCCACTTTCTGACCAAATTGGCTGACCACTTGCTGAGAACACCTCCAACCGGCCGCCATTTATGTTGATACGATTACCGCCTTCGATGAGAGGAAGGTTATTGCTATTTTGCCATGTAATCAAGCTCGCTAAACTCCCGTCTTCACAGAGCAACTCTGCTTTGAAGTCTCCGTCGTTGATCGTAAAGGATCCATGGCGCTGGATATTTACGGTGCGCCACTCCGTCGATGTCGCATCGATTTTGCCGCCATCCATGATGACATTCGTATTTCTGGCATAAATACTTTCATTAATTGTATTGATCTTGATGTCGGTACCGCCATCAGGATCCTTTTTTATGGTCAGTGTCTTCAGATCGCTCTGGGCGGTCACAGTGGATGTTGGCTCGTAATTAACACAGATGCCCTTGTACTCTCGTCCTGCCTCATCCTTTACCCCGATGTTCGCTCTGCCCTGAATCGTAAGAGAGTCCGTAGTCCAGATCTTATAGTCGTTGTGAGCACCTGTGATGTTAGGATTTCTCAAAGTCAGTGTCCTTGTATCAGGATCAAACGACGCTGTCGGTTTTCCGCTTTTCGGATCGATAGCCTTCAGGATGTTGTCCGTATTGGAAGCCTTGACCTGCGTGTTTCCTAGCCACAGATCATACTCCTGCTCTGCGATAATTACTTTGTAGGCTGCATCGCCATTTTCGTCTGCTATGCACTTAAGCAGATCTTCTTCGTCATAAAACTCCTTTATATCGGAATTGGACGGGAATGTTACTTTCATATGATCAGCAAATTTGAAATCTCCATCCCGCAGCATCAGTGCCGGATCCCTCGTACACTCGGCTTCGACATATCCTCCGTTATAGGATTGATCGCCGCGCGCATTTATTGCACCAGCGGTACCTTTGGCGCGCAGCTCTCCCCCATCCATCGTAAAGTCACCGTCTACATAAACAGCGTCCATTACACCATTGACAGTTCCGGTGATTTCGATGCATATATCAGTCTTTGTCTCATCATCTTCGAAGATTCTGAGATTCTCTTTTGCTTGGATTCCATATAATGGCTTATTACCGGTATCTACCTTCAGATTCAGTGTTCCTTTGATATTTAAAGGACCCTTAGAATAAATGTAGCTGTAATTGTAATGACTTCCGTTATAAGAAGGATTGTGAAGTTCCAGTACATGCGTTTCAGGGTCGTATGATGCCGATGCCTTGAACGTGCCGCGGTCAATGGTGTTTAAGATATTGTCGCAATTGACAGACGTCACCTGCGTGCCACTCAACCACAGATTGTAATTCGTGATTTGTGGGGCTTCTGCCACTGCGGTGAACTCAATGTAAATAGCTTTATCTCCTTTAAAGAAGCTTGTTTTTTTAACGTTCTCGCCTGCGTGGATTGTGGGATTAGAATCTATGAAATTGTAACCATTCTCCGGATCGTTCAGGTAGAGCCAGAAACTGTATTCATCGCCTGCATTAAGAATATCGTTGTTCTCCAAGTCACGCTTTTTTGTGTAATTGAATATCGTGTTGGAATAACGTATGGAATACGGAGCGTTGTTCGGAACGCTGATAGCATCCTTAAACTGTTTGGATGTCATTCCCTCAACGG
>CACYCJ010000419.1 GCA_902772925.1 uncultured Lachnospiraceae bacterium | reverse complement strand
TCTTGTTTTTCGCAAAATTGGTTTTGTGCTTGTCTGTTCAGGCTTTTGCCTTGTCTGTTGAATTTAGAGATGAACAGCCGAACAATCAGTCAATTCTTGCTCTTCGGACAAGAATTGTTAATGAAGATGGATGTGTGCGAAACAATATAAAAATTCGTTATGTGTTTATAAAGAAAGCTAACAAAGAAATAGTGTTGGATTCTGGATATACGGCAGGAGCGAAAGTCTCTCTTCAAATAGTGAATGATACATTAGGTTTTATTGAAATTTCGATAGATTCGGTATCCCAAGGCTATTATCCGAATTCATCGGGTTTCTATCAGGGGTTACATTATTCCGACTGGAGTATGTTGGGAAAACACAATCATCCAAGTTATGTGAATGGTCAAAGTTTTTTACAAAATGAAAATACCTTGTTGTATGAGGGAAATATTTTAGTTTCTGGAAATGAATCCCTTTTGCCGACAATTAAGCCAAACATCAAAATAGTTGGATTTCAGCCGGAGGAAAACGCTTGGATTGATATAAAGAACTTTGATAGTGAAGTCGCTCTGCTTCAAGGAATTTATTTAATAGGAAAGGATAGTGTAGAGCATTCTTTGGCTTCTTTTTCTTTAAACTCAATGGAAATTCTTCGCATTTGCAAAAATGATTCTGCTTGTGGAAATGTTGAAAAAAAACTTGTTTTACCTAATTTTCCTTGGGGAAGAGTTGGGGAAGCTTTGCTGAAAAAGGATTCTATTTATTTGGCATATATACCATGGGGTGATGAAGGCTTGTTTGCAGAAGAGGCTGTTTTGGCGGGTGTTTGGCAAAATACCACAGATTTTTTTCCGTCCTCTATGCGAGTTGAAATATATCCTGTTGTATTCACAAAAAATACTTTTTTTCGAATTTATGGAAATTTGAAAGGTAAGAAAACGGATGATTGGTTTAGCTATACAGATAGGGATAATTCTGCTATAGAGTTATCAATTCCACATCCTGTAAAGCTTTCAATGTATAAGTCAGAAAATCATAGACTAGTGGAGTCGGATCCTGTTTCATTTAGGTGGCTCCCTGTAGAAAGGGCTGTTAAATATAGAGTTGTTGTTCGAAATGGAAATAATCAGGTTGTTCGTGATATAGAAACTTCTGAAGCTTCTGTTGATATGTATTTGCCGGATGGTGCTTATTCGTGGCTAGTTTATTGCAGGGAATATATAGATGAAGATGGAAATCTCAAAAGAAATGATGATGAAAGCTTTATAGATGTGCCTAATATGCTTTTGTTGTCAAATGGGGTTGATGTGAATGTTTGGAATGCTTTGCCAATTGATACATTGAGAGGGTATAAAGATACAAAATTTCTTTTTTTAGAATATGGACCCGATATTCTTGAATATAAATGGGATGCGATTCATTCTGAAATTCCTCAAGCAAGTAATTCATATCGATGCTGGCTTGTTGCAGCTCAGTTGATGAATCACCTTTATGGTGGCGATATTACGCAGGATGAGATTTTGTTTGCCGTTCGCTACAAAAGAGATGAACCGTTGATAACGCCATTTTTTCCTGTTGGGTCTGATTCTGCGGAAGAGATAGAATCTCTGAAGTTTGCTCTTAATACAGATTCCGTTATGCGTTATGAGGGAGCTCCCTCTTATGAAACGGTAAAAACAGAAATTGATAGTGGACGGCCTATATATATAATAACTGTGTATCCAGACTCTGCTAATGGAACGGTTGAATGGAGAGGACATTCGAGTGTTATTTATGGATATGTTGGTAGTGCAGATAATTATGCATTTTTGTATGCTTTTGATGATAATTATGGACATTTGACAAATTCCGTTGCTAAACCAGATTCTATTAAAGCTTATATTTTGTCTAGAACTACCTATGGATCTGTAGCATTTTCTGATTTTCGTGTTAATATGGATTCTGATGGTGATGGAATTACTGATTTTGATGAAATAAGAAGGTTTCAAACAAATCCGTATGATGCGGATTCTGATGGTGATGGAATAGAAGATA
>CACYCJ010000418.1 GCA_902772925.1 uncultured Lachnospiraceae bacterium | reverse complement strand
GGCGATGGAGTGGGCAGGAATAGATGCAGCTTACGCTAAGAAATACGGCTATGATCAGGTACATGTGGATGCAAACGGGGAGCCGGACGGCTACATCTGCGAAGGTCCGGTATTTGAGATCACGCCGAAGATCCCTACTACGATGGAGGAGGCAAAAGCATATCTTCTTGCATGGCAGGATTTTGCGCTCCAAGGCGGTTTTACAGGTGTTGCCGACGCCGGTACTGAGATAGTATACAGGGATTCTCCCAAGGCATATCATGAGCTTGAGAAGGAAGGAAAGCTTAAGATGCGCACATTTGCCTACAGATATATTGACGATAATGTTGATAATCCGAAGGAGGTAATCGCACAGGTAGCTAAAGAGCGTGCCGAGTTAAGCGGTGAGTATTTCCGCATCGTCGGAGTAAAGGCTTTTCTGGACGGCGTTACCGAAGCGCATACGGCATGGCAGAATCAGGATTATCTGGATGAGCCCGGTTATCACGGAGTGGAGCGTTTTAATGATCATGATAAGATGGTTGAGCTTATCACAGAGGCTGATAAAGAAGGACTTTCCGTTCATGTACACTCCGAAGGAGGAGGAGCAACGCACTTTATGCTCGGCTGCATAGAAGACGCCGAAAAGATCACAGGGGATCTCGACCAGCGTAATGTCCTTGCGCACCTTCACTTTGTAACTGAAGAGGATATCAAGCGCATGGGAGCAACCGGCTCCATTCCTGCGGTTCCGCCGCTGTGGACGCCCAATATTCCGGGTCCTTTCGATATAGAGGTATCTTATGTAGGTAAGGAGCTGGCAGAAAATTCTTATCCCATAAAGTCCTTCTATGATGCGGGGGCCAATGTAGTATTTCATTCGGACTACCCGGTATCTCCGCTTATGAATATCAAATACAGCATTTACACAGCGGAAAAGCGCATGTATCCGGAAGGATCTCTGGGGGTGGAAATGTATCCTAACAATGAGAAGGAAGCCATAACCCGTGAGCAGTCGCTTCGCGCCATGACCATAAACGTAGCGCGCCAGTGGCGTCAGGAGCATCGTCTGGGCTCTATTGAGTTTGGCAAGATAGCCAATATGACGGTATTTGACTGCGATTTCCTGCATGATGATATTGAGAAGGTCGGACAGGCCAATGTTGTTGCCACTATCATTGACGGTGAAGAGGTTTACAAAGCGTAAGAGTACCTCGTATGGGGACTGTCCCTGTTTGACGCACTAAACGGAAATTTTTAGTAAATATTTTTAAAACGGAGGAGAAAGAGATGAGTGATATGAATACTGAGAAAGAACTTGACTATTCCAAGAAAGAGAACTGGTGCAAAATACCGGAGATAACTAAAGAAGTAGACACATTTTATATCTATGCTACGGAATACATTTTGGGAAGCTTAAAGGAAGGCTCTCCAGAGTTTGCGTCTCTTGATAATGAAGAAATGCTTCAGGGGGCAGAAATTGAATACCTTGGGCATGCAACTACTTACGAGGCTTCCACCAATGTGTTCATGCCTTATTACCGCCAGTGCGGAATGCTGATCATGAAGAAAGCCTGGAAGGAAACTGGCGACATTGACGCGGCGATTTCCGGTATGCCGTATGGCGATATAGAAGCCGCACTCGATTATTACTTTGAGCATTACAACGGCGGTCGTCCCTTCATCATAGCAGGTCACAGCCAGGGTTCAGCCATAACCAAGCTCTTATTAAAAAATTATTTCAAGGAGCACCCTGATTACTACGAGCGTATGGTTGCTGCATATGTCATAGGCTACGCTGTTACGAAGGATGAGCTTGAGAAATATCCGCACCTGAAGTTTGCGACAGGCGAGTGTGACACCGGCGTAATAGTCAGCTATAACACTGAAGGCCCGAAGAATGCTGAGATAAATGCGAAGACTGCCGTGCTTTTGCCGAATGCGATCAGCATAAATCCGTTAAACTGGAAGCTCGACGAAACCTATGCGCCTGCAAGTGAAAACTTAGGTTCTCTCGTGGTAAATGAGGAAACAGGCGAGCCTGAGATCGGAGATATGGCCGCGGATGCTCAGGTAAATGTAGAGCGAGGCGTAGTAATAACGAACGCTAAGGTCATCCCGATGGATGAGGAAAGCACCAGGGTAGCCGCCGAGTTCTTCGGACCGGACGGTCGTCATGGCGATGATTATACTTACTACTATAACAACATTAAGGACAACGCTGCAAAGCGCGTTGCGGCCTATCTTGAGGGCAGGCAGAAGGATTAAGTCCATCATTGACATATGATCCAAGCAGCATATAGGCGGCTCCGGAAAATATGTCTGGAGCCATAGAATTTGTAAAAATCAAAAGAGCCGGTGGTTTCACCGGCTTTTTATTTTTTGGTTTTAAATATTTGCTCATATCACAAAAATATCGTTGCATTTGCGATACGATACTGTTATCTTGATAAATG
>CACYCJ010000417.1 GCA_902772925.1 uncultured Lachnospiraceae bacterium | reverse complement strand
TGATAAGACCTTCGAAGTGTTCACCGCTGAACACAAGCAGTATCTTCACCTTCACCTCGTCCATCTGCTTCATCGCATCGAGGAGAGAGGCGGAGGGGGAGATGATTCTATCTTTAATCTTTAATGAATTCATATTGCTATCTATTTGTATTACTTAGATATGAGATAATTCTATTGGTTCATTAATCACTGTACCATACGGAGTATCAAATACTACTTTACAGTAATAGGAACCAATGTCAAGTGGGTCTATATCAATATATCCTTGCTCAGCATCTTCACCAGAAATGACATGAATGGCCTTAAAACTCCCATCTCTTTCACACAATACACAGTAAGACGGCGTGCCTTGTTCACATGAAAATGCTACATGTAGTTGACCGTTGTTTTCTACTGTGACCTTTGGCTCAGCAACAAAAAAAGATATCGGGCTTGATTTCCTTATACCATCAGTCAGATAAGCTTCATATAATCCAGGAAGGAGATTGTCTATCTTTATATCATCGTCAATTTTAAACGAAAAAACCTCAGCCCCTTCAACAATCAAACTTGTATACGAATCGTCAAAGATATTAATAACTACAGGCTCCCCTGCACGATAAACGCTTTTATCTCCTCTATTTGGACATAAAGAATCATTATACTTTACCACCGATACCGACTCAGAACCAACTGCCACATAAGGTGACGACTCATATTGATTCACGTCATCAATCTCATCGTAACGATAAGCGACATAACCCTCTCTTTCGAGCCGTTCCATGAAAGAATTAGCTGAAGTAGTTGAGATTCGAGCACTACGACTGGCAGCCTCAAAACAAGAGACATTTGTTACGGTACCTCGGTCATTTTTATCAACTTTATATACCATAAACACATGGCCAGGTCTTTGCAAAACATCTCCAGGTTCCAACGATTCAAGATTCTGGTTAGGAATTTTGTAAAAGCATGTCAATGTCGGGTATGAAGATGACGAGAATGGAGCGTCCAAATTCAATGCATAGGCAACAGCGCTACTGCAAACCGTACCGTAATAACTGGCACAATTAGAGCCGAAGTATGGTGCATCGCTAAGGTTTTCTGTATATAGAACACTTCTAGGATTATGAACAGCCGTCATAAAAGTATGAAAGGAGACATCAAGTCCAACATATTTATCTATCTGTTTAGTGGACGAGTATGGTATTCCCAGGACCTCGATTCCTGCAGGATATACTCCGGAATTTCCTGGAATATCAAGCACTGGAGTCCAAGTGATATTTGCAAGTTGTGAAGCTCGACGCAAAACATTTCGAACACCCTCAGATTTCGCCCAAGGAAAATCGCAAGAGCCACTTTGTCCACCAGAAGAGCGTGGATATGAGCCGTTACCACCATCATCACAAACATCCAATTCAAGAGATGTACACGATGAGAATAACGCTGCTACGTACAGTAGCGTTACAAATAGATGATTGACCTTGAAACTATCTTTCACGAATAACTAAAATAATCTCAGCTATCTCTATTTTGATTGAGACTCTTCATCAAACGATTCTCCCCACCTCCGGCGACACAATAATCATAGAGTTTGTCGAATGTCGTCCAATTAATCAGAGAGTTTCCATCCTTGTCGTTTACAATGATAGAGTTTCTTATCAATTTAAGGGTGGCAAAAAGGGATTTTTCATTATCTGAAACAACAATGACTCGGGCAAAAAGCTGATCAAGAGTATTGATGTGTTTTTGAATACACTCATGCCCTTCTCCATAATACACGGTAACATCAACTACTCCAGGAAACTTTTTTACCTTTTCAAGTCCTCCGACATAGGCAATTTTCCCTAATCGTAAAGGTAGAGCAACTGTGCTGGCTTGCTTGCCAAAAAAATACGGGTCAATCGTCTGTAAATCATTCTCCTCACACATTCTCCCAGTCAAAGAATGGTAGATGAGCATTTTCATTACATTATTGCAACCGGCTGCTTCCGTCATATTGTAAATCATGCCTCCACTCACGCGAAGCCCCATTTCATATACGTATATTTCCTCTCCGTCTGGAATCGCCTGGAAAAAGAAAACGCCGTTTTTATATCCTAAGGAAGAGAACATCTTCTGAACATTAGGATTCACTTTGTCCATAAAACGGCTAATTAGAGTCGAAGGGTAGAAACTAATAGCAGTAATTAACCCTCCTTCAAGAACATATCTTTCACCAAGTGCTTCAAGATAACATTGCCCGTCGACGACCACATATTTTGCATCAATCGTGACACCACCATTATCAACATACTTTTCAATTATCACATTCGTCGACTGAGAAAGGGACAATGCAAAATCAATTGCTTTGTTGAGTTC
>CACYCJ010000416.1 GCA_902772925.1 uncultured Lachnospiraceae bacterium | reverse complement strand
GGTTTCCTTTCCGAGAGACTTAAAAACGCTCAAAAGGACATAAATCAATATGGCAATAAATAAAACTATTGCCATATTGAATTTAATCACATTGTTAAATTGAACAACACTTTCTTCACTTTGTTTGTTTTTTGTACTCTTTTTCTTATCAGCCATTTTTCTTTTCATCTATAATTATTAAAGTTTGCGGTAAAATACAGCATTTGAAATTATAAAGCTCTATCAACCATTGCATGGAATTTTTCAGGAAGCTCATCCATGGTGATAGAAATACTTAAAACAAAATCAACATCATACTTTTCTGAAAGGTCCGATAAAGTATCAAGAATATCCTCGATCGAATCACTGTGTGATCTGCTGAGAATACTGAAGTTATCGAGATAGATCTTATCCAGGTCATGATCGGATGATATAAGTCCCATAATGAATCCCAGGAACATTTCAGAATTTGTGATGTTGAAATCAGAAACATTTACAAAACGGATGCGGTTACTCAGCTCATATATATGTTTGTTATTCTGATCGATATATATGAGTGTACCTCCCGTTTCCTTGATGGTCTGATTTGCAGCATCAAGAATGATTCTTGTTTTACCCTTACCTTTTTCCCCAATGATCAAATGCAGCATAATAAAATACCTCCTTTATAAGTTGTTTATGTTCAAATCAAACAGCAATAATTACCGTCAATTAACATAGTTAAAAAGTGAGCTGACATCGCTGTAAAGAGCATCCTTTGACTTCGGATCAGCCACAAATACGGTATACTTTTTGCCATTCGATTCAAATATCATATCCAGACAATATCCGGCCTGACTTGTTGTTCCGGTCTTCCAGCATACTATGTCAACATTTCCCGGAAGTGAAGCTTCACCGGTAACGAACATATTTGTTGCCTGTACCTCATCGGTAGCGGCAAGTCCATTGGGATCGGAATAAGTATAAATATATGTATCGTAAGTATCTATTTCATGTATAAGAGGATACTTGTCAACCTCATTTATTATAAGATAAAGATCATATGCGGTTACATAATGATCATCCTCATGAAGTCCGTGAGGATTACACATATGGCTTCCTGTTGCACCTATGCTGCGGAGCTTTTCATTCATCATATCTACAAATGCGGCCTCACTGCCTGCCACTGCCTCTCCGAGGACCACACCGTAATCATTATATGATCTTATCATAAAAGCAAACAGAAGATTCCTTACGGATACGGTACATCCCGTATAAAGCGGACTTCTTGTAGCCCCGTTATATTCGGAAAATGTAATGGTCCTGGTAAATGTGATCTCATCGTCAAGACTTATAACGCCCTGATCTATGGCATCACACACAACCATAAAGGTTACAAGCTTAGTTGTACTGGCGGGATATATCCTGTCATATACATTGTGTGCGGTAATAAAATTCCTGTCTGTATTATCTACAAGAAGTGCGGCATAATCATCCGCAAAAGCTTCAGCTTTAAGCTCTGTACCTTTTTCGATAACGGCATATTCCGACTGAAAGCCGGCAAGAGCCATTGTACCCAGCTCGCTAACTACAACACCCTCGGGACTGATCTCAAAGGAATACGGTTTATCATAAGCAGTATTCTTTAAAGTTATTACAAATAAAAATCCGGCTGATATGACCAGTAACAAAAATATATAAATGATAATAGCCTTTTTCATGTATACACCTTAATGTTTATAAAGATTTCTCCAGTCGAGATCTCCTCTTTCCAGAGATTTTATCATAAGCTCGGCTGCAGCGAGATTCGTAGCTATAGGGATGTTATGCACATCACATATAGTAAATACATTATAATAAGCATTATCATTGCTTCTGTGGATCATAGGGTCATGAAGAAAAATAACCATATCGATCTCATTACTCTCAATCTGAGTAGTGATCTGCTGTATACCTCCGAGATGCCCCGTCAGACATTTATGAACGGTAAGACCGGTGACATCCTCAACAAGTCTTCCGGTTGTTTCCGTTGCAACAAGATAATGCTTTGATAAAATACCCCTGTATGCTATGCATAGATTCTGCATAAGCTTTTTCTTTGAGTCGTGCGCTATAAGTACAATATTCATAACCTTCCCCATAATAATCAGAATTTTTTAACCTGAGCACTGACATTAAGTACTATACCGATTCCGAGTGCCACACTAAGCAGCGAACTGAGTCCGTAGCTTATAAATGGAAGCGGTATACCCGTATTCGGTAAGACAGATGTCGCAACACCGATATTGATAAAGGATTGAAAGCCGATCAGGCACCCCACACCCGCGGCCAGAAGGGATCCTTCCATATCTCTTGCCCTTCTTGACACCCTTATACATTGTAACACTATAAGAAGTAATATTGCAATAAGAACAACACTTCCTTTGAAACCAAATTCTTCTCCCACGACCGAAAAAATGAAATCTGTCTGCTGCTCGGATATGAGATTTGAATCAGTGACCGTAGTAGCATCGGAATCAGAAAAGGCTTTTCCGTCAAGTCCGCCCGAACCGATAGCCATTACCGAGTTGTCCTGTTGTGCATCACCATACTCGGACGGGTAAATGAATGACAGGATTCTCGATACCTGATGCGAATACAAAAGCTTCTGATCCGGCTGCTGTATATACCAGATAAACACACTGGCAAAAGGAACAAGTATAAGCACGGCAATAAGGATTACCTTGTAGCTAAGTCCCGAAATGTAATAAAGAGTCATAAGCACAAATGTAATGCAAAGTGTTGTAGAAAGATCCGGCTGTCTGAATATAAGCAGCAGCGGGATTCCTATAAACACAAGATACTTTATTACTGTGAAGGGAGTGCTCAGCTTTTCCTCATCATTCTTTTTGCAAAGATACATTGCCACAAATATTATAAGCAGTATCTTGGAAAGCTCAGAGGGCTGCACGGTAAGAAAATCACTTACCACAAACCATCTTTTTGCATTATTAACCTCTTTACCGAACAGAAGCACAGCCAGCAGCATTACAATATTGACTATATATATTACCCAGTACAGCTTACAGATAAAATGATAATCTATAAACGACAGCACCAGCATAACCACTATAGCCATCAGAACGCCTATCAGCTGTTTATTGGTAAGGGAGGCCTTTGCGAAGCTTATGACATATACTCCGAAAAACATAACCGCCGTCACCAATATGAACAGTAAATAGTTATATTTTTTAAAACTTAATTTTGTAAACATACTTTATCAGCTCTTTTTAATCGGAAACACTGGTATCACCGCTGAAGGTTGCATGAGCAAGTGCTTCCTTATCATACATATATGCATATACAAAGCTTGCAAGCTCTGCCGCATTACCCGAGGAATATCCGTTCTGGATTACAGATGTGACCGAAACCTGTGGATCGTTTGAAGGCGCATAGGACAGGAAAAGCGCATGTGCCGGAAGCTTAGTATTTTCCTGCGCAGTACCGGTCTTTCCGGAAACCTCGACATTTATCTGGTTCAAAAGCTTATTATCGCGAAGATCATCGGTAACAACCAGTCTCAGGCCGTAATAAATCGTATCCCACAAACGGTTATCGAGATTTACGGTGTCCTTCAGCTGAGGCTCATGCATCTTTTTCACCTCACCGGAATAATCCGTAGTCTTACTTATAAGTGTAAGATTATAGCAGCTTCCGCGGTTTGCAACGGTAGTGATATATCTTGAAAGCTGCGTGGGTGTATATGCATTTTTACCCTGACCGATAGCGCTCGTTACGACATCGAGGTCGGATATATTCGGTGCAACCTCATCTATCTCAACGCCCGATCTTTCACCCAGGCCGAATTTTTCCGCATATTTACGAAGATAAGCAAGTCCGGCCGAGTCTACATACTCTCCCGTTTTGGTTCCGAGTCTGTAACCTACTTCGTAATAAAAATAATTACAGGATATATCAAGAGCTCTTGCGATACCTATAGTACCGTGAGTAGCCCCGTTATTCTGTCTGTAAACCCAGCATTTAGGCTTGGTATAAACCTTGTCGAATTCTCCGAAGTCCGTAATCTGCTCATCAATTCCCAGAACCCCTTCGGAAACCCCGGCAACAGTTGTGATTATCTTAAAGGTGGATCCGGGAGCTGTTCTTGTCATCGTAGCTCTGCTGTAGAGAGGGCTCGTCTTATCATTAAGGAGCTTATTATAATAGTCGGGATCAATGGAATTCGTAAGCAGGTTATTATCATAGCTCGGATAATTGACCAGTGCCCTGACCTCACCTGTATGAACATCGGTCACAACGAGACAGCCCGAACAGGGAGTAAGTGCAAGCTGAGCAGGTGTTATATCAAGCTTGGATATCTTTGTAAGCATAAAGTTATATGCAGATATCGCACCCGACTGAAGCTGCAGATAATCCTCGTCACCGTTTTCATTTAATATTCCCTGATCATAAAGCAGATTAATAACATCCAGACCTGTCATTTCTCCGGAAAGCATCATTGCTTTAAATACAAGGTTATTAAATTCATTATCCGTTACTGCCTGATCAAGAAGATATTCACAGATAATGGTATAGGTTTCGTCTGCATCATAATATGAGGAATCTTCATTGATCGGGCTTATGTCAACTGCTTCTATGCTTATAAGGTACTTGATCAGATCTGCAAAGGATAATGTGCCGTTAGCATAAGCAGTAAATTTGCTGTCATCAGCTTCAATGACAGAGGATATTATTATCCCCTCTTCTACAAGCATATCGTAGAACCGTCCCAGGAAAAGCTTATACGAAGATGAAAGCTTATTATTTTCCATAGGCTCCACCAAAAGAAGATTCCTGAGAGTATTTATCGCATATTTTCTGTAATCTATGGACAGGTTATATACGGATCTTTCAAGAGGAGTTGCATCCGCGGCATTAAGAGCCGCCTTATCTATAATATTATTGTTGAAAAACGCATAATAAACATCGGTAATGGCTATAACATTTGACTTGATCTCACCGCCGTCGATAACCTCAGCCATGTTTACTATATTTGCGCAAAGTATACTGGCAAGCTCCTCTTCAAGAATATCATAACAATATTTCTGAAGATCACTGTCTATCGTAAGATAAACATCGTCACCCGCCTTCGCGCTTGTTTCCTGAAGTGTCTCTATAACCTTTCCCAGGTTGTCGACATTTACTATCTCCTTACCGTCGGTACCGTGAAGGGTAGTCTCCATTGTAGCCTCGATCCCGGCTTTTCCGACAACATCTCCTGCCTTATATGTGATATCCGAATCCTCATTCTGATTCAGAGTATCTATCTCCTTGGAGGTGGCTTCACCTACATATCCGATGATAGGCGCAAAATAAACCGAATCATTATAAACCCGCTTCGATGTAACGGAAATATCCATTCCAAGCAAAGTATCCTTATGCTCCTGTATCTGATTTTTGCTTTTAACGGAAATATTATCCGCTATCACAACAGAAACATACTGCTTATAACGATTAAGCCAGAGCTCATATCTGCAGGCCAGTATCTCCATAGCTTCGGAATCGGAAAACTCCTCCAGAATCTGGAAATTCTTAGTATCCTCATTTCCGTATCTGAGATATTTGACTATATCCTCGGCCGTACTGTTTTTCTGCTCTTCCGTAAGATTATCGTAGCTTGTGGCAGCATAAACCTCTCTTTTGAAGTTTTTAAGAGAAGTACCCGATACATTAAACTCATACCGTCCGTTTTTCAAGGATACCGGAAATGTGATAGAAAGCTTATCTCCGTTTGTCTTCAAAATGCTGACAGCCTGAAAAATGATACGGTTAAGAAGTTCATTTGAGGTTATGCCCATTTCCTTTGCCGTACTGGAAAGAGATGCCGAATTTTCAAGTGTAAGATTATATGAGATATCGTTGTAGGCAAGAAGGTTTCCCTTCACGTCAAAAATCTTTCCGCGTATTGCTGAAACGGTAATCGTCTTCTCGGTCTTTACGGAAAAATTACTGCTGTATTCCTCCGAATTCACTATCTGAAGCTGAAACAGCTGTGAGATCAGAATGGAAAACATTACGATAAATGCGACCGTAACCGGAAATATTCTGTTTTTAACATATTCCAGAAGCAGATCCTTAAGGAATACAATAAATTCTATTATCGTCTTCATTTTATTCTTTATCCCGGGATTTTAATTTCCTGTTTATTATAAGGTATACTCTGTAAAGCACTACAGTGGCTAATATCGTAAGCATCAGCTGAGGAAGAATGACACTGAGGAGATGCGCCTTAAATCCGGTATCTCCCTTTAAAAGGAATGAACCGATATATACAAAAAGTTCAAATATAAACTCATCCACCGAAATGATAGCTACGGGTAAAAGCAGATCCTCCATAAGATAATTTTTATGGAAAAAACCGTTTGTGTAACCTATCAGCATATATAAAAGCATATATGGTCCGAGCATGGAATTGAAAAAGACATCACAAAGAAAACCGGAGACAAAACCGGTAAGCATACCCTCTTTTCTTCCTCTCATTATTCCGAAGGACATTGTTAATATAAGAAGAAGGTTCGGGCTGTAGGATGCTGCATTATGATATGAAAACAAAGAATACTGTATCAGGAATGAAACTATGATAAGTATTCCTATCGTTATTACTCTTCGCATATCAGTAGTTAACTTCTTTCTTTCTGTCCAATATAACCTGAAGATCGTCTATATCGGAAAAATCAGCAGCCGGTATAAGATGGGCTGATTTTGTAAGGTTATTGGTATCCATAGTAATATCCGTAATGTATCCTATGGTTATACCGTAAAAATATCTGTCCGATACATTTGAGGTGATGACCTTATCACCTTCACTTATAAGCGCATTCTTATCTATATCCTTCACAAGAATATAGCCCTCGCTTAAGGTTGAGATATCTCCTTCAACGGTACAAAGAACATTTTCGTTTCCGATCTCGGCTACAATCGTCGAATCATCATCAATGATGGCTCTTACCTTTGAATAATCATCATAGGCTTCGGTAACGATCCCGACAAGGCCCGCATCACAAAGAACATTGCAGTCCTCGTATATACCGTCATTAAGGCCTTTATTTATATAAAACTCATTGAAGCACTCCGAAGAATTTGTGGAGAATACTCTCGCAATCGTCATATTGTAATCGGGATAAAGAAGCGACAGATTGTAAAGGGAACGAAGCTCATTTAACTCCGCAAGCTCTGCCTGATTTCGCTCTATCTCCGTACGATAGATATCAACCTGCTTTTTCAGTTCTTCATTTTCTTCCTGAAGCTGTTTGATATTTCCGAACATTTTAAGATGATCGCTTATCCAGCCTCCCACTTCATCAACACCCTGCTGTAGCGGAGTGATAACTTTTCCCGTATACTGTCTTACGGGGCGAAGCAGATTCGGATCAATTGTCGATACCACAATGAGAGCGATACAGACTATCGATAAAAGAAGCAGAAGATATTTCGGACTAATGTCTTTATTTCTGTTAAACCTCATTTTTACTCCTGAAAAACTAAACTAATCTGATAAAAAACCATTTTCGCTAAAGCTGTAATATTCCTTATCTCCGAGAATGATATGGTCAAGAAGCGGTATCCCCAAAAGTTCACCCATATCTCTTATCCTTCTCGTAACGATGATATCCGCCTCACTCGGAGAAATATCACCCGACGGATGATTATGAAGAAGCACCACGCCCGAGCAATCTACCTTAAGTGCCTGAGTAAACACCTCTCTGGGTGATATCAGCGAACGATTGACGGTTCCCTCAGATAACGTCAATGTCTTTATAATGGCATTTGCGGAATTGAGCATCACCAGATAAACCTTTTCATTTGTCAGATATCTGGTCTGTTCCATAAAGTATAGTGCTATGGATTCCGGACTATTATGGTATTCCTTCGGCTTAAAGCTTTCTGCGGACATTCTCTTGGATATTTCGGTAATCGCAAGTATCTGTACAGCCTTTACCTTACCTACTCCCTTAAACCTCATCAGCTCCTCCTGAGACATATAATTAAGTCCTGTAAGTCCCTTATATATGCCGTTTCCGTTAAGAAGCGCCTGAGAAAGAGTTATGGCTGACATATTCCTTGAACCGCTTCTGATGATAAGGGCAAGAAGCTCCGCATCACTCAGCGAGGAAATCCCGTACTGCAGTGCCTTTTCATATGGTCTCTCGGAAAGAGCCATATCCTTGATCGTTAAATTGTTCATATATTACCTCCTGACTTTGCCTCTCCGGTGCATTATCAGTCAGTAACTTCAAACTGTTATTTTACCATGAAAACAGGTTTTTTTCTACTATTTTCTGAATGGACATCATTATTCCGTATTTTGCATGCGGATAAGTAAGGCCGCCCTGGAAGTAAGCAGAGTAAGGCGCCCTCATAGGTCCGTCGGCCGAAAGCTCGATAGATGCTCCGGATACAAAGGCTCCTGCTGCCATTATAACCTGATCGTCATATCCCGGCATATCCCAGGGAATAGGTGCTACAAATGAATCCACGGGTGCAGCGGCCTGTATACCTTCACAAAATGCCACAAGTCTTTCGGGACTCTCAAGTATTACCTGCTGAATTATATCGTGTCTTTTTTCTTTCGAATCCGGCACTGCCTTAAAACCCATTTTTTCATAACAATTTGCCGCAAAGATTGCCCCCTTCAGGCTGGCTGCGGTAACGACAGGTGCAAGGAAAAAGCCCTGTGCAAACTGTCTTGTTACACCGAGCGAAGGTCCGACCTCCTTACCGAGTCCGGGTGTTGTAAGTCGTGCGGCACATTTTTCGATACATTCCTTTGTTCCGCAGATATATCCTCCTACGGGCGCAAGTCCTCCGCCGGGATTTTTGATAAGTGACCCTACCACCATATCAGCGCCGACATTCGAAGGCTCCTTAAGCTCCACAAATTCCCCGTAGCAGTTGTCTACCATAATAACAACATCGCTCTTTACGGACCTGATAAAGCTGATAACCTCTCCGATCCCGTCAACAGACAGTGAAGGTCTGGTATCATAGCCCTTTGAACGTTGTATCTCTATAAGCTTAGTATTAGGCTTGATCTTATTTTTTATTCCCTCAAGATCAAAGCTTCCGTCACCCAGAAGCGAAACCTCATCGTAGCTAATCCCGAATTCCTTAAGCGAACCTATCTCCTCTCTTATTCCTATCACTCCCTGAAGTGTGTCATAAACACTTCCGGCTACCGAAAGCATTTCGTCGCCCGGGCGAAGTATAGCAGAAAGCGCTATGCAAAGAGCATGGGTTCCGCAGGTTATCTGCTGTCTTACAAGTGCATCCTCGGTCCCGAAATATTCGGCATATATTTTTTCCAATGCATCTCTTCCGATGTCATTATAACCGTATCCCGTTGTCCCATAGAGATGACTTTCGGCAAAACCAGCCTTCTGCATTGCCCTGATAACCTTTATCTGATTCTGCTCGGCTATCCGGTCTATCTCTGAAAACCTGCCGGCCAGGGATTCTTCAATTTCAGAGCAGAAATCATACACCTTCTCGCTTATACCAAGTTCCATATAATACTTTTTTAATTCATTACTCATTCCGATATTTCCTTTTATAAATTCC
>CACYCJ010000415.1 GCA_902772925.1 uncultured Lachnospiraceae bacterium | reverse complement strand
TGCAGCTTCTTCATAGGTCATATCGTCCTTTAATGAAATTGCTATACAATACAAAAGGCCATCCTTTTCTATAGCGTATTCAACCATCCTGTTTCTTTCATCAGACGCAGGTATATCTATCATGGCATACGACTGTCCGATAAACTCAACCTTGGATTTTTCGACATTCTCATACTGAGAAGCGATTATCTCCAGATAATCCTCAGCCTTCATATTGCTGATATTATAGCTTGCAGGATTGAAATAGTATACGGCAATACTTGAAGCCGTCTGATAATTATATGCCATCGCACAATAGGATACTTCGTTTTCCGCCGCTGTAATATCACCGTTCTTAAATGCTTTGATCTTCTCTACATCAATACCGGTATATTCGGCAATCTCATCGGAATCACAAAGTCTCCAACTGTCACCGTTTGTGGTTATGAGCGTATTTGTCAGATAATTATAATATGAATTGCTGTAAATAAAGCCTGCTTCATTTTTAATGGCTGATCCGTACTTTTCTGCGGCGTCATTAAGTGATGCAACGGTAATACAATCCACATATACAGCATCACCACTTGTCGAAACACCGTATGCATCTCCGGATGTATTTACAAAAGCAGCATCACCCGAGGTTCCTTCTTCAGTCGTCTGATCTATACGAAGTGAAGTATACGGTTCTTCATTTTCATCAGTACATGAAGTCAGACAAATGAGCATAGCCGCAAGCAGCACACATACTGTTATTTTTTTCAAGTTCATTCCCTCGAATTATTTCTTCTCTTCTTCCGAATCCGAAGCTCCGCCGGCCTTCTCAACCTCAGCTATAGCCTTTCTGTGCATGGGGATTCGGCAGTTTTTGTTGTTACCGAACTCAACTATTACGATGCCTTCTTCGCTGTCCACACCTATAACAGTGCCGTAAAATCCGCTTGTTGTCATTATGCTGTCACCGGGCTCGATTGAATTCTGGAGCTGTTCCATCTTCTCGCTCTGTTTCTTCTGAGGTCTGATCATAATAAAATAAAGACCAACAAACATCAGAACCCACAATGCGACCATACCTACTATAGACATAGTAGAATTTGCTCCTTCCGCACCTCCGAATAATCCGGCAGCTGTCATTACAAATAATTCCATTTTTTTCTCCTTTTTCTAAAATAATACCGGGATAAATTAAGTCCCTCGCATGTCTTTTCATGCACATCGCATTATTCTATAATAAATCGAATAAAAATGCAACCGAAACCGTACCCTTAAAATGTGAATTTATTTAGGATTATATTTGGGACTACAACAGCTTTACAAGCTCTTCTCTGACTTCTTCAAGGTGAGCATCGATAAGGCCGAAATCTTTTTCCTTGTAGTTCCATGCTGCACGACCGATGCTGTATCTGTCAAAGGATTCCGAAATGTACTGATACCACTTCAAAGCATCCTTTGCATCTGCGAGGTCGATTACTCCGTATTCACCGCAGTAAAGAGGCACATTTCTCTCCTCTGCAATCGAAACCGCTTCAGCAAAATGCTTATCAAAATACGCTGAGCTGAGCTTGTCATTTGCGTCAAAGCCGTCAAAGCCTACCGTTACCTGTGAAAGATACTTCTTTGAAAGTTCGGTCATCTCTCCGTAGGTGATATCAATATTCGTACGGAAGTTAACATCCATTCCCGGAGCCCAATGAGCACCCATATGAGTAAAGATAAGCGGCTCATAGCAATGGAATGTATAAATCACCTTATCATCCACGGGCATAACAAGATCGGGAAGAGCCTCAATGCTGTTATTATAATAACCGCCGTAGATAATATATGTATCCGGAGCTATCTTTCTTATCCTTTCGATACATTTAACGATAATGTCATTCCATGTGTCACAATAAGCCTTATCGGTCACTTCATTCAAAAGCTCGAACACAAGATGCTCATGGTATTTTCCGTATCTTTCCGCAAATTTTTCCCAAAGCCTGTAAAAACGCTCCTGATAATCGGCATTATCAAAAAAGCCTGATTCATTTTCACCGAAATCGAAGCTGTAGCCGAATGTCTTATGGAGATCGAGGATCATATTGAGATTATTATTCCGGCACCATTCATATGCCTGATCGATAATCTTAAAGCCTTCCTCTACATACTCTCCTTCATTTGTTTCAACAAGATCATAATCAACGGGAATTCTCACATGGTCGAGTCCCCACTTGCTTATCCTCTCTAAATCATCCTCATTTATGAATGTCTTGTAATGTTCAAAACTATGTTCACATTGCGAGAGCCATCCTCCAAGGTTAACCCCATGCTCAAATCCTTCAAATCTCTTCATTTCATTCCTTCTCCTTATCCTTCTCTATAAAGCTACTCCCGATCATCTTTTCAAGGTGGTCGGGAGATTTTTGTCACTTACTTATTGACCGTTTTTCTTTTTTTGAAAGCACTTCACGAATCCTGCCCTTCGGATCGATTATCAGAAGCCTCACAAGCCATATCACAAGTCCCAGCGCCACAACTGCAAGACCGAGAAATGCGTCATTGACCATATCCGAAATTACCGGTACAAAGTAATCGGCTCTCAGTTCAACATACTCGAATATTGCATCTACGAGCCACATCAGAGATGCACCCCAATACATGAATATAAGAATTCCGAGTCTCATATCATCATCCTTGCGATTGTACCATTTGACTGTTACTATCACAGCCGCAAAGACCGTTATCAATAATGTCATGATTCATCCCCCCTGCTATACATTTTTAGTTTAGCCTTACTCATGCACAGCTTCCGTCTGCAATGTTTCAGACTGTTCATCCTCTTTTACGGGACGCTTTGCAATATACTCCGAAACGATGCACATTACGATCCATACACAGGTTATAAGTCCTGCCATAGACACGCCGACAGTAGCCATTTCACGGAACATTTCAGCTGCATCCGCGGAATCCGACATTGCACTTAGGAACGGGAACCAGGGTACAACCTCTCCATGCCATATATGCTCAAAAGCAAGCAGCGCCGAGCCTCCGAAAAGCATATTGCTGAGCCATCTCAGCTTTTTACTTAAGGGTATCGAAGCTTTTTTCGTTATCTCTTCTCCTGCCTCAAGTCTCTTTATCTCTCTTTTTTCTTCAACCTTCTCAAACACCTTTACGATAGCACCTTCCGCTGCCGAAACCAAAAAACATGCCATAAATACTACCTCCCACTTATTAACACCTCGAGTATTAACTGCATTAATGAAACAATTCAAACAGCAGTAACTTAACGCTAAAATTATACAACGACTTACAGTATTTCTGCAAGTCGTTGTTTTATTTATTACACTTTTCTTCATTCATTAAGGTACTTGTATAAAAGCCTGTACAGCTCCTTTGCCTCTTTTTCGGAAAGTGAAGATCCGTTTCCGGATAGCTTGATTGGTATTTCCTTACACTCTTCCTTAAGGGCATTACCTTTTTCAGTTATACTTATAACGGTTACACGCTCATCTTCCTTTGACCTTGCTCTTGTTACATATCCTTCCTTCTCGAGATTTTTGAGAAGCGGCGTAAGGGTTCCCGCATCAAGATGCAGAATGCTGCCGAGCTGACCTACATTTACACTCTCCTTTTCCCAGAGTACCATAAAAACGATATACTGCGTATAGGTGAGTCCCAACGGTTTAAGATATGGCGTATATGAATTTACAATCTTTCTTCCGCATGCATATAACGGAAAGCAAAGTTGATTTTCAAGTAAAAGCTGCTTATATTCCTGTGCCATTTATCATTACCTCTTCAATTATAAAAGTCCCTCAAAACATTTATCCACTTCAGACATCTTTGCGGTAGGCTCAAATCTTGCCACAACATTTCCGTTTCTGTCTACTACAAACTTTGTAAAGTTCCATTTAATTTCGGGATTATTCTTATAATCCTTGTCGATCTTCGCAAGCATTGTGCCCATAGCGAGTGCCTTGGGTCCTTTTCCGAAGCCCTCAAAGCCCTTCTGCTCTTTCAGATATTTAAAAAGCGGAATCGCATTCTCACCATTGACATCAGACTTCTTCATCTGAGGGAACTGTGTGTTGTATTTAAGAGTACAGAATTCGTGAATCTCATCATCGGTACCGGGAGTCTGTCCCGCAAACTGATTGCAGGGAACATCAATAACTTCAAATCCCCTGTCATGATATTTCTCATACATTTCCTCTATGTCCTTGTAATGAGGTGTAAATCCGCAGCCGGTAGCCGTGTTCACGATAAGAACAACCTTACCCTCGTATTCCTTCATTGATATCTCTTCTCCTGCAGCAGTTGTTACGCTCTGATCATAAAATCCCATGATAAATTCCTCCTTATGGTTTTGCCTGTGTTTTGTCACATTATATTGTATCAAATATAATCTTGTCAAGCATTTTTTTACAAAAAATTCGGAGATCGATCCGATAAGACCAATCTCCGATATTGCCACTACTGATTCTATATTCTAACCTGCAGGGCATTACCCCTGCCTGAAGGCTTCCTCCTGCCTCTTGGGTATCGCCTCTGCTATCTCTCTATTGTATTCTTCTCCGATAAATTCATTTTTGCCATTTCCCTTAGCTTTATAAAGAAGCTTATCAGCATTCCTAAGCATCAGCCTCAAGTCGTCCTGAAGTGATGTCTTACCGTAAACATATCCTGCGGAAAAATATACCGGAAGCTTTCTCTCATTAAGATAAATCTCTTTAACCTGCTCTTCCATCCCATTAAGAAGGCTTATAAATTCCTCTTCGGATATATCAGGATATATTACTATAAATTCATCACCGCCGTAACGATAGGAATACTCCGTGCCGAAATTATCGATCAGCGCATCACCCACCTTCTTCAACAGGAAGTCTCCTACGGAGTGTCCGTAAGTATCATTTACATTTTTAAAATCATCGATATCAAGCATCATGAGGTGGACATCCTTCTCATAATACTTTTCATAATCACGCCTCAAAGCAAAACGGTTCTTAACACCGGTAAGCGAATCACGAATCGTCGCCGCTTCAAGCGTCAGGTTGTCATCCTGCAGGTTTCTGTTGAGTGTGCTTAGCTCATTTATATATGTCTTCACCTTTTCGATGAGGATCTTAAATGAATTGGTGAGGACTCCTACCTCGTCCCTGCCGTTATATTCAAGCTCCACATCGTAATCCCCTTCACCGACTCTTTCCGCTGCCTTTGCAAGCTCTGCCAAGGGTTTTGTTATACGGTTCGCCGAAAGCCAGGCAATCAGCACAAATATGATGATCAATCCCGCAGACACCAATGTGGTACGCACTATCAGAGATTTCCATGTTCCGTTAATCTCCGAAACGGGAACGGCAACATTAAGTATCATCCCGTTTTCCAGAGGCATTCTGTAGACTTCCTTCTCGACACCGTCAAAGTTATAGAAAATGTACTGCTCATGTCCTTTTAATTCCTCCGGAGTCTGCGGCATTTCATCTTCCGGAAGCGAAAGAACATCGATATAAGGATGATAAATGATATTTCCGTCCTTATCATTCAGGAATGCGTATCCGTTTTCATAGAGCTTCACATTATCCACCTGCTGTGCCATTGTAGCATAATCAATCTCTATTCCGATAACTCCCACAAAATCGTCATGATAGAATACGGGAATGTTATAAGAAACGACTCTCCTGTCAAGGTTATCGGTAATATAAGGCGGAAGCCATACTGCCTTTCGTGATGCCTTTGGAACCGTATACCACACAAGCTGCGAGGTATCGTTGGTATCATAAAGCGAAATATCGGTCACTTCATGCTCGACAAAACCATTTCCGTTACTTTCTATATACCAAAAGCCCTTCACATCCTCCGATACCGAAGGATCGATCCTATAATAGTATGTCGTAACGCCATTAGTCTGACGAGCGATCTTTCCGAAGAAAATGTTAACACGCCTCATATGTCGATCAATGTTTTCAAGGCCTTCGACCTCGAGATCAGCCTCGGCATAAGACGCAACCATATCCACGGATTGTCCCACGCTGTCAAAATATGAGTCAAGGTTCTTTACGCCATTCTCGCAAAGAAGCTTCAGAGCCTGCTCCGAGCTGCTCTTCCCCAGCTTTACTACATCCGAGATACCTATAGCGATGGTTATAGCCGAAGATATCACGATGGCAACAACTATAAGAAAAACTATTCTGGTCCTTATAGATTTCATTTTTGTGTCTCCTGTGGAATAAGTCTAAAAACAATAGTAGTATTTATTAGGAAATTAAACCGTTGTTCTAAAAATGTAACTCATGATTTTTTATTGATTTCTTAACCATCATTTATTATATACGCTTGTCTTTGAGTAGTTTTTGAAACAATAGACATAATCCCGTTCTTGGAAGTCTTCTTTTCAATCCTTGTTATTTTACCATAAAAATCAAATATAGTCAGTATGCATCTCTTTAAAATTAATCATTTTTTTATACTTCAGCCCTTCATCAGCGTATGATAATTTGTTTCAGCATAGATTAGATAATGAACGCATAACCAAATCGACATCTTGATTTTCCAGCTCGTGAATTATATGCAAATATGTTTTTTGTGTCGTCGTCATGCTCGAATGACCTAACCTTCGAGCCACACTTGCTACTGATACTCCAGCAAATAACAGAAGTGACGCATGCGTGTGTCTTAGGCCATGAATTGATATCACCGGTATTTTAACTGTTTTACAATGTCTTTCAAGAATGTCGTTTACCGTCGAATTGTACACTTTCGCATTATTCTTGATGAAAATAGGCTCATCCTCCGGAAGTCCCTTAACCAATTCAGAGAACTGTATTACCATCTGCCAATCAATTTGTATCTTTCTTACAGAAGACTTATTCTTTGTAGGAAGAAATCCTCCTTCCCCTTTATAGTCCCATGTTTTATTTATTGAAAGAGATTGATGAGCAAAATCAAAGTCTTTAGGAGTAAGTGCCAAAGCCTCCGAGAAACGCATTCCTGTTTTCGCAACTATAAGTATGAACCAATCCCAATTTACTTCTCTCCCCAAATCAAGATCAATGAGCAACTTATGTAATTCAAACTGATTCAGATACTTTGTTTTTTTATTTCCGGGAGTTTTCCCTTTTATTATAACTTTTCTCGTCGGATCCTTTTCAATAAGTCCCTCATCTACAGCGTCCATGATTGATCCTTTAAGTTGATGATGAAAATCCATTGTAGTTTGTCTTTCATGCACGAGAGCATAATCATTAATAAGCTTCTGATATTCTATTCTCGTTAGCTCGCAAACTTTCAGGTCAGGAATAAGCTTTCTAATCCAAGTATGGGTCATATAGTATTTATTGAGTGTAACCGTTCTGATTGCACCTTCCTTATAAATATGAATCCATTGTAAGTAATAGTCACAAAATAAATCTTCTTTTTTTGCATCTTGCATAACCTTTTTCCTCCTTTCTTGTCTCACGCTGATGAAGGGTGATAAGGTTGTCGAGAGTCTCAATATACTCTCCGATTTTCTTCTGCTCTTCGTATGATGGAACAGGAATCATGATGGTTTTTATACCCTCAATATCTATACTTTTTCCGTCTCTGATTCCATACACATGAGGTTTCAAAAGAACATCTATAAATCGTCTTGATCTGAAGAACGGATAATAAAATCTGCTGTCAGTGTTATCACCATGAAATGTATGATATGCAGGGCTTATAATGCCATCAGTATTAGCTTTCTCCAGCCCTCCTTCAAAGGATCTAAGATGAACGATAAAGTCGTCTTTCTTAACCATTTTATATCCAGATAAACTTGATTTATCATACTGCAATGCGCGGTCAGATTCTTCTCTAAGAATAGTTCCTCCACCTTGAATTATTGTTAATGGTGGTAGCTCTTCGTGCTTCTTTTCTGAGTATTCAACAAACACCTCTCCCAACTTACGCTGTTCCCAAGAAAAGCAAAAGAGCCAAGGTTTCCCTTGACTCTATGTACACTTACGCTTTTCAATTCTGACGACATCT
>CACYCJ010000414.1 GCA_902772925.1 uncultured Lachnospiraceae bacterium | reverse complement strand
TTTTTTTACTCTTCCGGCCTGCCCCACGACTCTAAAAGCAATAATTTTACTGCTTTTCTCCTGTTTTTATTGCTTTTCTGACTCTTCCGGCTAATTCATCCGAATGTAGACCCCGGCGGAAGGCTCTGACAGCAGAACCCCTCAGTTGAACACGGCAACAGAACCCGGCTTCCGAACCCGCCGACACTCCCCCGGCTCAGCCTATACTTCAAAACGGGTATGGATTTTACCACACCCGCTTATTCTCAATCATTTTAGTTTTCAGCCATTATAATTCTTCATTCTTCGTCAGTACATTCTCGCCGGCGCCTTCGATCATATCCTCTCTTATAAAGGTGATAAGGTCGTCCTCATTTATCTCGGGATCCGCTACTACACGGGATGCCTGTCTGTCTACGCAACGCTCGAAATAGTTACGAACAAGACGAGCATTTGCAAAGTTCTCCTGCTTGGATTCCGATATACCATGCAGATAGGTTTCAGCAATAAATGCAGCATTCTCTGTCAGCATGTAATCATTTTCTTTACACATAAGTCTGAAAATCTTCATCAGCTCACTGCTTGTATAATCCGTGAAGAAAATGTATTTATTGAAACGAGAACGAAGACCGGGGTTTGATTCGATGAAGTTATGCATAGGGCCTGTGTATCCGGCAACTATGACGATAAGGTCATCTCTGTCATCCTCCATACGCTTAAGGAGTGTATCAACAGCCTCCTGACCGTAGTCTCCTACATCCTTGTAGCTTGTAAGTGTGTAAGCCTCATCTATGAAAAGGATTCCGCCGACAGCCTTATCAATTACCTTACTGGTCTTGATAGCCGTACCACCGATGGAGTGGTCAACGAGTCCGGAACGGTCAACCTCTATGAACTGACCTCTGGATACAACGCCAAGCTGCTTGTAGATCTTTGCAAGAAGTCTTGCGACAGTCGTTTTACCTGTACCGGGGTTACCCGTAAATACAAGGTGGAATGACATCTCGGGACATTTATAGCCTTTGATCTCACGAAGCTTTCTTACCTTGATCATGTTGATAATGTGTATAACATCCTGCTTAACCGCTGCAAGTCCGGTCAGATCCTGAAGCTGAGCGATAAGCTCATCAAGTGATTTTTCTATCTCGTCGGAGAGATCGTCATGGCGGTTTCCTCCGACCTTATTTTTACCTCTCTTGTTGGTATCGTCATTCTCGTCACCGAGGAAATTCTCGTATTCGGAAATATCATCGGCACGCTTTTTGATGAGGTTATATCCTGATGTCTGGATAGTCTCCTTTGTAAAAAATCTACCTGATTC
The DNA here is from genome assembly GCA_902772925.1 of uncultured Lachnospiraceae bacterium. Lineage (GTDB taxonomy): Bacteria > Bacillota > Clostridia > Lachnospirales > Lachnospiraceae > Eubacterium_Q. Next base: position 3,441 of record CACYCJ010000414.1, on the reverse strand, counting down.
GGCATCGAAGGTTGTGATCTTGTCAGGATTCTTCCTGTCTCTTTCCTTCTCGGCTTCCCTCTCCTCCTGCTCCGCCTTAAGAGCCTCCATCTTGGAAAGTCTTACCTTTGAGATACCCTCCTTCACAAGGATATCACTGAGAAATGCGATATATCCGGAAAGATATTCCTTATACGCGGGATTTACATTTTCGTAATTAAGGAAGCCCTCCCCGAGCTTTCTGAGTGTGTCCACTACAAACTTTGACTTTGAGACACTTATATCATTGCTTTTTCTTTCTTTTTTATCTACTGCAATAAAATAATCCAGAGATTTAGGCTGTCTCTTGAAGAATTCCTCATCATTACATTTCTGCATAATGAATTCAATAAACTTATCTTCTGTGATAGCCATCTTGAGATTAAGCTTGATATACTCGATCTGATCGGGAAGCTCGGGTGATTCAACATCACAGATATGTCCCAGCATCATAAGCATATCGTATCTCATCAGATCCTTGAGAGGCATCTTTGCCTCCTGCGGATAAAACTCCGGATTCTTGGTGATATTATCGGAATACAAGACACATTCCGAAATAATATTCTCTAGATTCTTAATTTCCATTTCGCACCCCTGCTACATATAAATAATTTGCGCTACAACACGCTACAGCTATTTTAATAAATATTGATAATTATCTCAAGCACTTATTTAAAAAAATCATGCCACAATATCCGACAATCTGAACACTACCGCTATGATAAAAATCAGTACGATAAATAAAGGTACCCCTTTTATGTAAACCTTTATATCAGCCTTGCTCATCGTCATGTGGAAAAACATAGATACACCGATATATCCCAGTATTATCTTCAGCCATATAAGCGAAGCCGGCAAAAGCCCGATCCAGAAAAAGCATCCGAAAACTATCAGAGCCCCTATATACATAGGGGCGGATGATATAAAAATATTCTGGATCGCAACAGCCACCGCATTACCTCTGTTAATGAAGTTGACGTGTCCCAATGAGTCACCGTCTTTTTTGAACAGGGCTATTTCGGTTACCTTTGCTCCGGTTATAAGTGCGACAAATGCGTGTGAAAGCTCATGAAGCATAACCCCGGGGATGAATATATAATTCGCGATCCCGCAGGCTATAGAGGGTGAGAAGATCATTCCGAGTATTGTTATAAATGCTTCTCCTACAAGCTCAATAAGATATCCGACTGCTATTACGGCAAAGGGAAGGACTACGGCTATAATGGCACAGTACAGCAGCGGAATGTCATATATTTTATTGAAGAACTCTCCTATTACTACTCTGTCGACCAACTTTTCTACTCCATATTTCTGGCCTTAGCCGAATGTGAAACCGAATAATCAATTCCGCTGAATTTTTCCGCAAGCTGATGCTCCATATCATTGGAAATGAAATTCATTAACCTTACCTTCGTATTCTTTACATTCAGAAATTCGCTGTCTGTCTTCTTGATAAACTCCTTATCTGCAGCAAGATTTTCAGCCATCTGCTCCAATGCGCCTCCGTGATCGTCATTCGCCTTGAAAACAGCCATAAAGACAGGTCTGTACTTCGTCGAATTCTTTCTTTCTTCCGCCATAAAAATGCTGTATATTGCCATACGCGCGAGAGCCAGTCTGATCTGTTCTTTATCCTTTTTCTTATAAGGCTTATCATATTGCAGCATTTCCAAAATTGTATATACATCCGCGACAGCCCAATCGGTCGCATCCTGCACGATCTTACTCCTGTTCTCGGCAGCCGCCTTCATACGGTTTTCCTTTTCGATAACCTCTCTTGTGTATCTTTCGGAATTACCCATATTCACAACTTCATTATAATTATACTGTTTGAAAATATCCCAGCCCTCCATTCGACGGAGCAGCTGATTTTTCTTCATCTGCAGGCGATCCTTCTGATACTGTTTTTCAAATACATCACGGAACGGGATAAGTGCCGCAAAGACAAGCTGAACGCTTTCGAATTCCTTCTGAAGCTCTTCGGGCACATTGCCTTTGCCCTGAGCTTCTCCCACCTGCTTTATAAGCTCAAGAGTACGAAGCCTTTTTGTTTCTACAAACTCACTGACCTCATCAAATAATGCCTTCTCCTCATCAAGCAGCTTTTTGGTATATCCGAGAACCACCGGAAATACTTCGGAGCTTTCAAGAAGCTCATTTTCGAGTCTCTTGGTTCTGTTAAAGAGCTTTTCAGTCCTTTTCAGCACCTTATCCATAAAAGCACGGTCGGATTCGGTTGCAACTCCCGGTGCGAATGCCCTTTTATAATCATCTCTTTCCGTATATCCGAGCGCCTTTTCATACCAGTTTGACTCTCTCAGGGCAGTCTTGAAAAGGATCTGATTTGCATCAAAATCATCCGTCGCCTCCCTGCCTGTCTGATGAAGCACCACATCGACCATAGTCCGGTACTCATTCATGAATTTTCTCCACTCCTGCTCAAGCTTATGAGGATTGGTCTTAGCCATCATCGCGTATTCTTTGTTATTAAGTACAGACTCCAGCTGCGCGGTGTCCTTTTTGAAGAAAATGTATTCGTTGTTGTCAAATATATCATCTATAAGCTCCTGCTTCAAAACGGGATTGACATTATTCATTTCAATGGAAAAGCCACGCGCATTTGCGATCGAAACATTTTCGGAAATTGCTCCGATGACAATGGCAGTCTTGATCATTTTTTCGATTCTTTCCCGTTCTTCCCTAAGCTCTTCCTTTGCAAGAAGTATTTCGGCATCCTTTTTTGCGCCTTTAACATACTCCATCTGCCTTTTGGCAACCTCAATCTCCTTTAAGATCACTTCGAGCTCATTATCGGAAACGGTGTCTGTATTATCAGCCATAAATGCTTCGGATGTATCTTTAAGCCTGTTTTGCAGTGTATCAATCCTGTACTGAAGCTTATCGATAGTTTCCTCCATCAGTTCAATGGCCTTTTTTTGTTCCTTCTTATCTCCCATTTTCCCTCCTGAAAATAAAGCTTTTGTTTTTCACATGATAACACCGTTCTCGTAACAAATGAGCAACACACTTTTTACGTCATCTTATCTATTTCACGACATGCTTTTCGCATATTTTAACGGATATAAAAATGAGTACCGAGCCGACTGCCGATATCACACTTATTACCGCAAGCATTACCGATACCGAAAATTCGTCCGACAGATAGCCTCCCAGTATACTCCCGAGTACAGATCCCATTATTACCGAAAAGCCGATAAAGGACTGACTCTGAACCTCATTTTCCTTTTCCACCATTTCATTTCCGAAATAAACCGCTGCCGGAACTATCAGCGCATAGCTCAGCATCTGGAAAAATTGAGTTGCGTAGAGCAGATAAACATTTCCGCTTAAAAATGCGCCCCAGGTGGCAACCGTCTTCACCGTAAAGAATATTCCCGCAAATATGATCAGGCTTCCTCCCTT
>CACYCJ010000413.1 GCA_902772925.1 uncultured Lachnospiraceae bacterium | reverse complement strand
CCATTTTTCGACAGTATAATTATTTCTCGCTGTTTTCTGCGTTTTTATCTTGCCTTCAATTTCCGCTCTCTTGATTGCTGCTTTTGCTACCGCCTCATCATGTGTGTGCCCATAGGCAGTGTACTGCTTTCCGTCAATCGTGAAGGTCTTCTTAAAGTAGCCCGGGCGTGCCATCATTCATCTCCCTGCATGGATAATAAAGTGTCTACTCGCTCATCTATCCTTAACAAACCCTCGTCTGATAGTCTCGCGATTTTGTCGTAAATACTCAGTATTAATTGAGCCCGGTTAAATTCTCGAGTATCACCTGAAAACTTCATGTCCTGGAGAGGTCGATTGATTACTTTGTCGAACCCTTGTGATAAATGCAATTTGTCCTTCAGATAGGCATCTATAATGTCCTCTGATACATACGCCTTCAGTTCTTCTACAGTACATTCATAAAGTGCTGCCAGCTGCGCAAAGCGCTCATCACTGACATATGTCTGACCTGTCTCCCACCGAGATACACTCTGTGATGATACACCACAGGCTTGCGCAACATCATCAAGTGTTAGGCCACGAGCCTTTCGAATAGATCTTAATTTGTTGGTCATACTCATGAGTCCTCCTAATGTTTTATATATCAATAGTACTACATTGTCACGCGATAATCAAGTGAAATACGAAGAAAAACGTGAATTATTGCAAAAAATATAAATTTTCACTTGAAACTAACGTGATTTTACGTATAATACTAATGAAAGCTATTCAAGGAATCTACGAGGAAGGAGGAGCGCCATGGACAGACAACGACTTAAGCGAGCACTGACAAGCAAGTCAAAAGGCACGGCATTTATAAAAGTGTCTGAAGTGGCCGCCGCCCTTGGAATACAACCTGAAACTGCTCAGGCCAACTACCTTCGCCAGCTGGAATACATTCCTTCCGGAAGAGCTAAGCTGTACCTGATTGATGATGTAGTAGATTCCATCGCAGCTGCAAAAAAAGCAGGTAGTTCTAAGAATAGTTAATAAAAAAAGGCACATGGTGTTGACCGCACCACGTACCCCGTAATCGAGGTCTTTGCCCATAACACGCCTCGTTGTATGCATAATTTATCACAGAATGATTCTGTTATCAATCATGAGATGCAGCAATCTTGCTTCTGTATCTGTAGCGTGCAGCGAGACTAAGGCCTCGAGAGAGAACGACTGGGTCTCTTTATATCTGGTTTCACAGCTCTACCCGACCAGTCCGGTGCATGAGCAGAAAGGCTAAATATTATGCAAAGAATAAGGATCTTTAGAAAGTTGTACGTTGTAGTCATGGAAAAAGACGGTTATTACATCGACCAGTGGGAAAATATCACAGGAGATATCCCCGAAATAACAAAAGGATTCAATGACTACTACACAGATGCCATTAAAGTATTCATATGTGCTGACCCCGAACAGGCCGAAAAGGTATTGGAATTTGTAATGATCGGGGTCGAAATCGCAGGAAGGCTTTCAGCTTAAGGAGGAATAACAATGGACAATTATAGAGACGGTAATTTTACAAAAGGCTGCATGGACTGGGAAGATATAATCGAAAGTGACGGTAACGGCTTCATCATTCTTCCTGACGGAGATTATGACTTTGTTGTAAAGGATTTTGAGCGTGCTCGCTTCCCTGGAGGACCGAAGATACCTGCTTGTAATAAAGCAGCGCTTACACTTCAGATAGAGTCACCAGACGGTACTGCATATATCCGTACTGATCTCATCCTGCATAAGAGTCTTGAATGGAAAATCAGCAGTTTCTTCAGGGCTATAGGGCAAAAAAAGAGAGGTAAGCGCTTAGTGATGGACTGGAGCACTGTTGTGGGATCACATGGACGCTGCCATGTCAAGCAAACACAATACGTCGATAAGAACGGAAATACTCGTATCACAAATGATGTCGATCGCTATTACGACTATGAGGAGCACGAGAATAAAGAAAACGATATTGCGTGCTTACGTAGCGCAAATCCGTTTGCTTAGAATATAACAGGCGCGGGCATCGGTAAGTACTCTGCTGGTGCCCGCTATTTATTATGAAGTGACTCAGAAAAGAGGAAACAAGAAATGAATGATCAGATATTATCTGCACTTTGTGCAATAGAAGTAAAAGACTTGAGTCGTGCTGACTGGATCAAAGTCGGCATGGCCCTCAAAGAGGAAGGCTATCCGGTCTCAGTCTGGGATGACTGGAGCCAGAACGACATCAGATACAAGCCCGGTGAGTGTGAGCGCATATGGAAAAGCTTTCACGGTTCTGAAAATCCAGTCAAGGCCGGAACCATAGTACAAATGGCGAAAGATCATGGATGGACACCATTCGATGGCGAAGACGGCTGTTTAGCATGGAATGACACCATTGAGTATGACGGCAGCGACGGCTTTACCGGTTTCTCGCAGGAACCTTGGAATGCAGCTGCCGACCTCATCACATACATATCGACACTTTTTGATAAGGACGACCATGTGGCATATGTGACCAACGATGTGTGGATGAACGAAGACAACAAATGGGTGCCGTCCAAGGGGGTATATGACCGCACTGCAGGCGAGCTCATCAATTCATTGAAGAAGTATTCGGATGATGTGGGGGCAACGGTCGGTGACTGGAAACCGGAAGCGGGGGCGTGGATACGCTTCAATCCTGTAGATGGCAATGGGGTAAAGAATGAGAATGTTGCAGATTTTCGTTATGCACTGGTAGAATCGGATACTTTACCGATTGCTGAGCAGGACAGCTTATATCGTAAGCTGGAGTTACCCATTGCATGCCTCGTACACTCAGGAGGCAAGAGTCTCCACGCAATCGTACATATCGATGCATCAGATATCGATGAGTACAGAAAACGTGTGACTTTTCTGTACGACTATCTGGAGAAAAACGGCGTCGATATAGACAAGCAGAATAGAAATCCCAGCAGGCTCTCCCGTATGCCTGGTGTTACACGCAATGGAAACAGACAGTATCTCGTAGGCACGAATATAGGCAGAAAAAGCTGGGCTGAGTGGATGGATTATGTTGAGGGCATAACTGACGAGCTTCCGGACATGGTGTCACTGTCGGAGTTTAAGGATGTTCCGCCGACGCCGCCAGAGGAACTCATTACCGGCATTTTGCGTCGTGGTCATAAAATGCTTATCTCTGGTAGCAGCAAGGCCGGAAAGAGTTTTCTGCTCATGGAGCTGTGCATCGCTATTGCAGAAGGTCTGTCATGGTTGGGATTTCCTTGCAAAAAAGGTCGTGTGCTGTATGTGAACCTTGAAATCGATCCCGCATCAGCGATCAACCGCTTTCTTAAGATATATGAGGCGTTGGGGATTCCGATAAAACATTCGGACGACATAGTGATCTGGAATCTGCGCGGATATGCGGTTCCGCTTGATAAATTGGCACCGAAGATCATCCGCCGTGCAATGAATCAGAACTTCGATGCCATTATTGTAGACCCGATATATAAGGTCATTACCGGTGACGAGAACAATGCGTCCGAAATGGGACACTTCTGCAACCAGTTTGACAAGATATGTACAGAAACTGGATGCAGCGCGATATATTGCCATCACCATAGCAAGGGTGCTCAAGGTGCAAAGCGTGCGATGGACAGGGCCTCAGGTTCAGGAGTCTTTGCCCGTGACCCGGATGCTCAGCTTGATATGATTCAGCTGGAGCTCTCTGAGGATATACTCAACAATGTGAGAGACAATAAAGCGACCGCGTGGCGGATGGAATCGTCTTTACGCGAGTTCTCAAACATCACACCTGTCAACTTCTGGTTCGAATATCCGATCCATCGGGTTGACACATCCGGGGAGCTGGGTGACATGCCGGCAGAAGGTACTCCGAAGGCAGGTCAGCTGAAGAACAGTCACCATAAGACAGCAAAGACTGCTGAAGAAGAATTTCGCACGGCATTCAGTATTTTGGCGTTTAACGGATCCGTCTCTGTAAAGGAGATGACAGAGTACCTTGGGTGCTCGGATAAGACAGTATACTCACGGATCAGCAAGATGAAAGACGAGTTCACGCTCTCTAAAGGGCGCATTTATCCCTGTATTGCAGTCAACTAATCAGCGTCCATAATTCTTCTTCTACGCTGTATATATGTGTGTATAGAAATAGAAGAATGACAGTTACACTCCCGAAGTGGGAAGGGCGTATAAGCCCGCCCTTCCACTGTCGAGGAGCGCAACGTAACCATACAGCATAGAAGAGCGCACTTTTTCTATGATATAGAAAAATAGTTGCTTTACTGCATGTTTATATCTTTTATATGAGACTGAGCCTGCGATACACGATAATTTGTGCATGTCGCATCATCGGTACTTAATCCTTTTTCAAATGCCATGTGCTGAAGAGCTGCCTCTTGAGCACGGATGCTCTCTGCTGTAGCAGGGATGAACCTCTTTTGACCTATAGGGGAGCCAGTGTCGTCAAAAATAACATTTATACTCGCACCTCTTATTATGACCTCATCGTTGAGAATTTCGGCGGCGAGCCCAGGCTGAAGCATCAGACTTACACCGTCAGAATGTCTTTTTACCGCCTTAAACATATTGGTCACGATATTTTCACCTTTCTTACGGATGCCAAACCTAAGCCTGGATTTTACATTCTTATCTGCCATTTATTTTACCTTTTCCTTTCTGGTATATACCGTTGGACCGAATTCAAGCCCAGGTCCGTCTTCACCGTTAATCCCATTACTGATCTCATCGAGCAATCCTGAAATTTCTTCGATATCTTCCTCGGGGAGATATTCGTCAAGTCTTGCTACAAGACCTTTGACTTTCTCAACTCTCACAGAGAGTTTCTTAAGTTCAGGGATAGTTTTATTGCCACCCGTATTCTTGGTGATACCACTAAGTATCTGTCCTTTCTCCGCAAGGCCATGATCCACCAAATAGTTCTCGAGATCACAGTGGAAAGAGTTCAAATCTTTCTTATTTAAAACTGCTTTAGCGCACACTTTCCACCGGCCCTTTCTCTTGTCAAATACGCGAGGAATAAAGCATAAATGAATATGCGGCTGACTCTCGTCCTTATGGACCCATCCACCGATAAATGAATCTTTTCCATAACGATCGATAATAAAGGCAGAACACGCCCTGAAAAAATTGTGCTCATTACCGGTGTAATCTTTCGGAAGTGTAATTACCCAATCGGCCATAATATTTACATCGTCTCTATTCATACAGTGGGTGTTTTCTAATATCTCTTTGATCCTGTCTTTTCCATCAGT
>CACYCJ010000412.1 GCA_902772925.1 uncultured Lachnospiraceae bacterium | reverse complement strand
TGGGCATCAGCCAATTGAAGCGGTTGGATTGGAGCATAGAGCGCCGTAATGATATTGCTAAGAAATATGATGAGGCTTTCAAGGGGACTGCTGTTAAGACTCCGTTCCGTGCAAAAGGTTTGGTACATGCGTTCCATCTGTACATTATTCAGGTTCCTGCTGAAAAGCGTAAGGGTTTGTATGATCATCTAAGAGCAAACAATGTCTATTCTCAGGTACTTTATATACCTGCTCACCTGATGCCTTATTATCGCCAGTTTGGTTGGAAGGCTGGAGATATGCCCGTAGCAGAGGATTACTACAGCAAGTGTCTTGCGTTACCGATGTTCCCCACGTTAACTGATGAGGAGCAGGATTGGATTATTGCTATAGTAAAGGAATATATCTCAATATAAAATGGAAAGAAAAGAGCAAAGCATATCTCCGCTCGTTAGCATTATAGTACCTGTGCATAATACAAGTCTATATTTGGATGAGTGCTTGACATCGTTGGTCAACCAAACGTTAAAAGAAATTGAGATTATTTGTGTTAATGACGCATCAACTGACTGCAGTTTGGAAATACTTAATGCTTGGGCAGTAAAGGATACCCGTATTAAGATAATTGATTCTAAAGAGAACATTAAGGCTGGAGGAGCAAGAAATCTTGGCATCAAAACAGCTAAGGCAGAATATATAGGGTTAGTCGATTCTGATGACTTCGTTTCACCAGACATGTATAAGGAGTTAATAGATCATTCTTTGGACTTAACGGCAGATATTGTGAATTCTAATCTGCATGTCTATCATGGTTCTATAGATGAATTACATTGGAATGTTCCAAATATGGTGGATTTGTCTGAAGATAAATTAAAGAAGAGAATTATTGCGCATGGTATGCGTATGTGGACGGGGATCTTTAAAAGATATTTGTTTGATCAATATAATTTGTATTATCCTGAGAAAGTATTTTATGAAGATAATGCAATTGCTACGCCTCTTTTTTGTATGGCTAAGCGTATAATATTAATTGATAATATCAATCCATTTTATTATTATCGCACAACAAGTGTTTCGTCATATACGAGATCTGCTGTTAGTTCTGAGAAACTCTATGATTGGGTGATGGCTGCCAAAACAATGTTTAACCATACTAAGAGATTACATATTTATGATAATTACAAGGAAGAGTTAAATTTCAGATTTTACATGCTTTTTTTTAGGGATACTCTTTTCATTTATTTGTTGCGCTATAAACCCCTTAAAGTAACGTTTATACGGCAACTTTATAGAGATTACAGAAACATTATTGAAGATACTCAAATAAGCAATAATCCGTATTTTGTTAAGCGGCACACACCGATTGATTATGTATTTAGCATCGCTGGTAAGAACGATATTGCCTGTTTCTTCTTAATTTGCCTGTTCAAAGTTAAGAATTACATAAAAAGAAAAAAGAAGACAGATCAATGAAGAATCTTTGTATTATACCAGCTCGCGGTGGCAGTAAGCGTATACCAAGGAAGAATGTAAAACCTTTCTTAGGGAAACCAATGTTGGCATATTCCATAGAAACGGCACTGCGGAGCTGCCTGTTTGAGGAGGTTATGGTTTCCACAGATGACGAGGAAATCGCGGAGGTTGCTCGTCAGTATGGAGCAAAAGTGCCGTTTATGCGATCAGCAGAGACGGCTAGTGACTTTGCAACGACAGCAGATGTGCTGAAGGAGGTGATTGCAAACTATCAGAAGCAAGGAAAGGAGTTTGATAACTTCTGCTGCTTCTATGCAACCGCTCCGCTGGTACAGAGTAAGGATGTAGTGGCAGCTTTCGAGCGGTTGCAGCAGTCAGACTTCACTTGCGTCTATCCTGTGGTGCAGTTCTCTTATCCCATTTGGCGGTGCTTAGATCTTTCAGAAGATGGTACAATGACTCGGCACTGGCCTGAGTATGAAAATAGCCGTAGTCAGGATTTACCTAAAGAATATCACGATACTGGAACTTTTTATTGGTACAAGACTAAGGAGTGGTTGGAAGGTAAAATTAAGATAGGTGGTATTGAAGTAGCCGAAACTACCATACAGGATATTGATACAGAAACCGACTGGAAGTTGGCAGAAATGAAATACGAGTTAATGAGTAAAAAATGAATATGCCCAATTACATTTGTCTACAGCATCAGGAGCAACATTTAGGTGATTACTCCATAGTTCCGCTTCGTTATGAGGACAGGTTTTCCATTATGAAGTGGCGTAACGAGCAGATTTACCATTTACGTCAGGCACGACCTTTAACGGAGGATGACCAACAGAAGTATTTTGATAATGTTGTTTCCAAGCTGTATGACAATCCTAAGCCCGATCAAATTCTTTTTTCTTATTTGGAGAAAGATGCCTGCATAGGGTATGGTGGCCTGGTTCATATCAACTGGATTGATTGCAATGGTGAAATATCATTCATTATGGACACCAAATTAGAGGCTGAACACTTTACTGAGCATTGGAGTAACTACCTCACTATGCTCAAAGCCGTGGCCTTTGATGATTTGGGCTTGCATAAAATTTACACCTATGCTTTTGACCTCCGTCCGCACCTTTACAAGATGCTGGAAGTTAATGGATACAAACGGGAGGCTACACTTAAAGAGCATTGTTTGTTTAACGGTGAATACAAAGATGTGGTACTACATTCATTATGGAATGACCGTTATGAAGTGATTGATTATGTGGAGTGCGCCAGAGAGCAGCACCTTGACATTCTTGCAT
>CACYCJ010000411.1 GCA_902772925.1 uncultured Lachnospiraceae bacterium | reverse complement strand
CACGGTTGTCATATACTCTTTCTACTATAGCATACCCGGCCGTATTCACTATCAAATTACCATCGCTATCACAATATCGTTCCTCAATCACTTGATCCCTGTCGTTATAAGAACGATTCAGTTGCATCCACCCACCAGTCACTACTACTGGTTTGTTGTCAGTATCTAAATATCGAATGCATATAATATTGTCATTGTTATCATATTCATAACACCTTATCGCTTCATTCGACGAAAGTGTTGTCAGTTGCCCGTCTATCCCATAATATGATTCGCGAATAGGACGCTTTAAATTATCATATTCCTTAAGTACAACTGCATACCCTTTAGGAATCACAGTAGGCTGTAACTGTTCATCATAATAACTCTCAGATATCTTGTTGTTCTGATCGTCATAGGTCCATTTCACTGCGGCATACCCATCAGAAGAAGACGTTAGCAGTCCCTCTCTATCATAATACATGTTTGTAAGTAAGTTGCCTCTGTCATCATACTCTCTCTTGAATCCTGCATATCCCTTTGAGCACAAGCAATAGTTATTCTCAGTATCTAAGTACCACTCCTCCGTCAATTTATGTAAAGAATTGTATTTTCTTGAAATCTGAGCATATCCTTCATTAATTGTCTTTAGCTGATCTCCATCGTGATCTAAATACTGTATTAATACACAATTATTATTATCATATTTATACTTCATTCCGAAACAACCATTTGATTGTTTTTCCGGGGTCCCGTCAGCCAAAAAGAATCTTTCACTTTGAATTTGGCCATTCGAAGTATATTCTCTCCATATATCTTTATCAGGCGCCGCCCTCCAAGTTATATCCTGTATTTCAATGTTTAAGCCTTCATCAACAAAAACCAAATATTCAACTCCTGCGGTGTTCCCTACTGCATAACTGATATTATCCATGAGACATCCCGTTGAGTCAAAATCCTTAGCTGTAATCACCTTCTCACTTAAGATCTTCTGTCCCCACATCGAGCTTACACGCAATACACAGATTTCTGCGTCAGGATTTGTGTGAATGATATAAGGATCCAATAGTCTAATTTTGAATGTCGTGATATATTTTCCACTATATTGGTTCATGGCTGCCCCATATAATAAAGACTTCTCAGGTCCATGCAATAACAATGAATTCTCATCTGTTACCTCTAAGTTGTTGATTACAGAAAGACCTGCAAGATCAATACTGCGCTCAGAACTATAATAGCCATGAAATACATACCCCATTTTACTCAAGGCATCCACTACTGCATCATCATATGTGAATAATCCTGTGTATGGGGATATCTCTGTATATAATGCACCAGTGTTGATTAATTGATATCCCTCGTTTCCATGTTCTAACAACATCGTACCCTCTCCGACTCTTCCCAGTTCCTCAGGAGAGAGATTCCAATGCTTAATACCGGCAAATTCATTTTTATACAATTCACCCATGTTTTCCGCATAGACAGGTTCACAGGCTTGATTGATAATAATTTCAATTGCACTGGCATCGGCTTCAAGTTGCGTCTTATATTTCTCTTTGCTCATATCAATTTGCTCATTTATCCAGACTCCAGTTATAGAAATAAATACAGCGACCATCGCAAGCCATATAATGCTGTTACGGTTAACCTTTTTCCAAATAAATAACTCACATAATAGTTTCTTTAATACATACCATACAGCTACGTAACCAATAACTACTATTATCCAAAATAGCAATGCTCTCGCACTGCTAAAGCCTCCTCCGATCCAATTGTTAACTTTAATAATTGTACGCGCTTTAGACAAAATGGATGGCGCCATTAAAACAAATAGTCCTATTATCACTAAACCTATCAAAAACTGCCTAACGTCAACTTTTTCGATAGGCTTTGAGTTTTCATCATTCTCAATTGGACGCAGAATAGAAAGAGGTGTAAGTAAAAGAATATTATAGTTGATTTCAGGAAAATGATGTTCGGATACTGCATGAAAAGCAATGATCGCCATAGTTAATGCCAGCCTACGGTAGCCTTTTTTGACAGATCT
>CACYCJ010000410.1 GCA_902772925.1 uncultured Lachnospiraceae bacterium | reverse complement strand
CTGTATTACCATGACGTGTTCGGTGATACCCGATATACAGACATGGGAACGCCACTGGAGCTTTTTCTGAGTCACTTAGAGGTGATCAAGAAGGAGGAGTATAAGGTGGTGAGTCGTATAGGTTGTGAAGAGGGGGAAGTGGTGCTACTTTTCGATGATGGGTTCCGGGGTATCTATGACGTTCGGCAGGCGTTTTATGATCGTAGGCTGTGTCCGACGGTGTTCCTGGCTGTGTCGCTCATCGGACAACCTGGATATCTGGCAAAGGAAGAGATTCATGAGTTGCAAAGCAACGGTTTTATCTTCGAGAGTCACGGCTGGAGCCATGAGGACATGACAACGTTCAGTGGGGTGGCTCTAACTCATGAGTTGGCTGATTCCCGGAAATGGCTGTCGGATTTCCTTGGCAAGGATGTGCGCGAGCTGTGCCTGCCCATAGGTTATTTTTCCGACCATGTGGTGGAAGAAGCCCAAAAGGCGGAATATTCCACTATCTATAGCAGTATTCCCGGTAATTACTATGAGCAGGTGCATGGGTCACTGAGAACACGTAATCTTCTGCAATTTGCTACTCCCCGGCAAGTGAAGTATATCCTCAGAGGGGGGAATGAGTTGATAAGAAACCGTTACAAAAGAATGCATTATATAATTGAAAATTGAAAAGATGATTTTAATTGATGCTCTTCATATAAAATCTGGAGGTGCTTTAGGACTTCTTGATTATTTAATAGAAAATCTTGTAAAGGACAACGTCAATTTTATTCTTTTAAAAGATGCAAATTGCCCAGTTCTAAGTTGTGAAGAAGCTATTCCCCAAAAACTTATAATGAATGCCTCTCATTTTAATAGGAAACGGTTCTATAAAGAACACGTAGACGCATTCCATTCAGTATTGTGTTTCGGGAATCTTCCTCCTTTAGAAAAGATGAAAGGAAAAATTTATACATATATGCATAATGTTAGCCTTTTGTCAATACCATCGGACTATCCATTAAAGCGTAAATTAATTTCTTATATAAAGAGAGAGTATCTAAGATATTACTCGCAGTTTACCGATTTCTGGATAGTTCAAACACAATATACAGGTCAATTGCTGAAAAATAAACTATCATGTGGGGATAAACCGATATTTATACTTCCCTTTTGCCGTTTACCAGAAGAACTTAAAGGGGAGGCTGATGATAGTCGGCAGGATTATGTGTTTGTGGGTGAACATACGGGTGCAAAAGGCCATGAATACCTTGTAGAAGCATGGCGCCTTTTGGCACGCAAAGGTTTTAATAAAACCCTACATTTGACAACTACATCAACAGCTCTGACAGAACCAATTCAAAGAGCAAATGCAGAAGGAGCTAATATTGTTAATCATGGATATATACCTTTTTCAAAGGTAATCAATTTATACAAATCGAGTAAGGCTAGCGTGTATCCATCACTAAATGAGAGTTTGGGGATGGGCATCGTGGAGGCAATAACTGCAGGCTGTGATATTATCGGGTCTGATTTACCATATCTTTATAGTGTCTGCAGGCCTTCAGCTGTGTTTGAACCAAAGAATGCAATTGCAATCGCTGAAGCTGTGGAAAAATACGAAAGAATGAAACTTCCGAAAACGAAATTAATCGTAAAGGATAATATAAGTGAACTTATTAATTTGTTGAAATCATAATATTGGTGTGATGAAAGTATTATGTGTATATACCACTCGGCAGATAGATAGTAATCTATTTATGAGTAGTACAATTTTTAATGGAATTCAGCAATGTGGATATGAAGTTGATATGCTATTTTGCGGGACAAAAGAAACGATGGCATCATTTTCCAAATCATATGCACATTATTTCAATAATGTTTATTATCTGAGTTTATGTGACTCTTTTCTGTTTAAAATGTGTAAGCTAAATCCGGTTACTAGAGTTGCGTATAATTTCTATCGTGGCTTTGTTATGGACTCCATCATTCGACCTTATAAGAAATCTCAAATTAAGGAAATGATAAGAGGAGAGTATGACCTGGTGCTATCTTTCATACCAATTGCTTTAAGTGGATTTTTGGCAGCCGATGTTCGTAAGACTGTGTGTCCAACGGCCAGATTAACACAATATTGGACAGATCCAATTTCACTCGGCCGTTTGGATGATATACAGGTTCCAATTCAAAGATTGTGGCATAAACATGTCGAACATAGTGTGTTAAAAAGAGCTGACCGCACGGTTTTCTGTTATCCTCTTTTCTGTGAATGTATGAAAAAGTTATATCCAGCGTTTGCGGATACGATGTCGTGGAGCGACATAGCCTATATCAAACATGAAAAGGCAAACTATAAACCGACAAACGACCAGATTATAATTGGATTATTTGGCTCATATCAAACGAAGGTACGAAATATTTATCCTTTATTAGAAGCTGTTAAAGAGATGAAAGACTTAAGATTCATATTAAGAGGTGACTCGGATATAAACATAAATTCCGCAGATTATCCAAATCTTGATGTGAAACCTGGCAGGATACCGCTAGCAGAAATCGAGGAGTTAGAGGCAAATTGTGATATATTATTATGTCTTGCGGGTCAATCTGGAAT
>CACYCJ010000409.1 GCA_902772925.1 uncultured Lachnospiraceae bacterium | reverse complement strand
TGATCTTTATCATATGTCTGCTTCGCATGTCGAATAAATTTAATCGGCAATATTGTTTTTTGCGGATCGTCTTCAGGATTGAGATCGTTCAACTTCAACGCTTCCTCGGATTTTCTATCGTGATAATAATCATATATATAACAGTTCTAAGCCTGTATATCACGCCACCAAGTATTCAACATAATCTAATCTGACTATACTTTTTTCGCTCTGCCAGGAACAGAAGAACCGTGAATTGTTTGGAAGTCTTCAAATGAAATTCCCATTTTAATCACCTTCCTTCACACGCATGATTTCTGATCCAGCGTCTAAAATCAATTTCCTATATTTTTTATAATCAAAACATTCACTGTTTAACTCAATTAACGCAGACTCAAGAAGACTCATCGTTTCTATAACCTATGGAGAATTAAGTAAAATACTGTTCAGGCCATTCAGCCTATATTGCAAGCTACGAAATGCGTCCGCAACGTCAATATTAGGATAATTATCCTTTGTTTCTGGGTCTACATAAAGCAATAAAAAGAAGATGGATTTGCGAATGCTTGACTTAATCGATGACACCTAAGCAGAAGAGTATTCACCATATTTTGTATTCATGTTGGAATTAAATACTCGTTATTAATATATCCTCTGTCTCTGATCATTTTACGAAGATCATTTTTGGCACGATGATACATGTCCTTTAATTCGGTCATGTGATTTGCCTAACTGTAAAACTTTTGCTCACTATTTGTAAATAACTATGATGTCAACAGTGTGGAATGATATTTTGGACTAATCCATTCAACAACCATTCCAAGTGCAACAAGTTCTTCAACAAAGTCCTGATCTCCATCATCAGAAACTGGGTACTTCATTTCATATTCTATCTCTTCAACATCGTCATCAATTGTCAACGTATCAAAAAGCCGCCTAATATACGGTTTTGACAAAGTTGATCGCATATATCCATTTAACATTTTATTTACAAGTTTTTTATCTAAACCCACCATTTCATAATCTTCTATTCTTAAATAAAATCTAGAATAGATATCTTCATACGCAGAGGTCATAGTTCACCTCCTGTATCTTAGTTCTTAAACTCAGCCAACAGATTAAGATTTGTACCAAGCAACTCATCAAGTTTTTGAATTTTTCTCATGCTGTCCAGTACGCCATCCGTAATAGAAGAAGCAGCGATTACCTTAAGAGACTCTTTCGCACTCTTTGGCAGTGCAATAATTTCCTCCTCCATACGATCTTCTGGATACATGATAATTTTCTCCAAGTCATGAGTAGTATAATTCTCGGTGTAAAACTTTTTCAGCTGTAAAAACTCCTCGACAAAATCCTCGTCATCAATGATGAAAAGAGGAGAGAAGACGAACGGAGATTTCACACGAACAGCAGACGCAAGATCTGCATATTCAACCTGAGTTACATCACCATAGTCAACCCACTCATACAGCATATGAGTTTTCATACCCTCCATGAAAAGTCCACCCTGAACAATCGAACGACAAACAATGCCATCAGAATCAGCAAACTTACGCTTTTCTTTCTTGGGTTCAATTTTAGCTTCAACAACAGGCTCAACCTTCGACTCTGTCTTAGCAGTAGTAGTCTTGGGTTTTGTGGTTGTTGTTCGCTTTTTTGTAGTAGTAGTTGTAGTTGCCATATTTTTCTCCTTTTAATCCTTTGCTGTTATATTATGATCCAGATCCAGAAGTGAGCGACCACTGTCCGAAATACCGACCAAGCTGTACGGCTATACCATAAGAACGCTGTACTTCATACTTCATGATATCATCCCATCTGCCGTGTTCCTCCCCTTTATCAAGAATTTGATCGATCTCGGTTTCGCCTACGTCAATCATCTTGATAAACTTGTCAGTCTGGTTTGCGGGAAGAATCCAAAGCTTAGTGTTATCAATAAGCGGGGTCAGATCAGTTTTACTAGTAAATCTCTGCGGAATTTCCATCAGAACAGTACCTTCATAGTCGCCCATACGACCAGTGTGAGATACATCTTCCTTCAGGCTTTCTGCTCTCCAATTAACCTCAGAAAGAGCATTCAACTTTCTCAATGCGGAGTTCGTGCCAAGAATAACAACCTGAGACTGATTGGCCGTCTTGACATTCTCAACGATTGCATCAAATGCATCCTTGGTAGCTGCACTAAGAACACCAGTTCCAACAAACCCAGATCTTACAGCTGCCGGAATAGAATTTGCCGCACTAAGCATCTCGGAATAGAATTCCTGCTGGATCTGTACCTGAAATGCTCTAGCAATAGCATTGGTAAGCTGCGCCCAGTCTTCGCGACCGATCATGTACATATTGATATCTGCACCTACCGCAGCACCATAACGAGCATACGGAATGGTAAAGGTTTCACCCTTGCCAAGTCTTTGCAGGATATAATCATGATGAGAAACACCAACTTTAGCAATAGCAAGGATTACTTCATCTTCAGAATAGAACTCGTATGCATCACCAAGTGCAATGTTTCTGTAATCAACAAAGTTATTGAAGAACTCATTTTCAGTAAAACCATGAGCAATAACAAGATCTACAACCTCTTCGATGATATCAAAGAATTCGCGACCATGTTCTCTATAAGCTCTCTTCAGTTCTCTCTTAGAGGAATCTGCGGTAACACCAAATACTTTCTGGCATACAGAACGAAGTTTTCCTTCTGCCTCCTACTTAGAAATAACTCTATCAGACTCTGCGTCATAGATTTCATTACCCATCGCAAGATCATACATGAGATTCTTAATCTCATCATAATTTGTTTCCATTTCATTAAACACATTCATAACGTGTGCGGAAAAATTAATATTCTTCTTCATATGTATTTACCTCCTTTCCTCAATTATTGACCTACTACAAGCTTCTTAGAGCTAACAGTAAGTGCCTTGCCTTTTACAGGCGTTCCAGTAAATGCCTCTGCGGACACTTCAAAGATATCACCAACAGTAAGTGTATAAGCTTTTACAACCTCATCAGCATCATTATAGAAGTTTGAAAGTTCTGCAAGCTCTCTGGGTGACTCATAAGGAATGATAGGAGAATTGTAAACAAGCAGAGCTTCGCCAGTGGACGGAACCGCCGTTACCTCAACATACCAATTACCATTCTTTGCCTTATCAACGATTTTTGCTGTAAAACCATTGGGGCAAGCTGCTTCTGCATAGTTATCAAAAGAATTCCATGCGCCACGACCAATAATGTTCCCATTATCAGCAGCAGTGGTCAATGTAATATTAAAAATGTGTGCGCCCATGCTTCCAGCCAAAACCTTGGACGGAAAACATACGGCGTGTTTTGTCATATTAGGTTTACCATAAGCCATAATATTCATTTCTCCTTTCTTTGTTTAATTATTTTTTAAAAAGTTTTCCATATCTGCCTGTTTTACCAGTTTCCTTTTTAGCAAACTGTTTCACACCGACAGATTTATTTTCAGGTTTCTCTGCAAATTCGATCTTATTACCTTTGGCATATTCCAAAAGCTGTCTATCTGCCTCAGCCTTAACATCTTCAACTGTCATGTCGAAGTGATTTTCTTCTTTCTTTAATTCCATAAACTCACTAGTATTAGCAATGTTTGCATAATCATCAGAATTCAGAATAGCAATCTTTTCTGGTTCTTCCTCATATTTGGCAAGTTTATCAGAAATCTCAGAATAATTTGCTCTCATATCATCAAGCTTCTTAATCTCATCATCAGTCAGATACTGCACGAATACTTCAACCCTGTCTCCAACAAGAGAATAAACATCTTTCTTAACCTTATAAGACTGCTTAAATGCTTTGTCATTCCACCAGTCTTTCATGACAACATATTTTTCTTCGTCATAAACAGTTACTTCATACCACGCATTATCAACCTCTGAATACGTATCATTAACAAGCGTACTAAGAGCATAAATCTTATCCTGAAGACTAACAGAGAAATCCTTTGTAATCTCACCATAAGTCACAGAGTGAGAGATTTCAAATTTATCAGTCTCGGTTTCTTCTGTAACTTCTTCAGAATTATTATCAAACTCTTCTTCAACCACTTCGTCAGGAGTTTCTTCAGCGGTTTCGTCAACAACTTCTTCAGAAGTTTCTGTCTCGACTACCTGAGTTTCCTCTTCAGTGGCTTCTTCAGTTACCTTTGTCTCCTCAGTAACTTCCTCGATTTTCTCTTCAAAATCCATTTCCACTGTTTCCTCCTTTCTTTGGTTTTTATTATCACTAATCTGCCTCAATACAGCAGTAGTAACCTCATTGATTAATTCATCTTTATTGAATACAAACGAATTATTTTCTACACTGAAATCTGCAAGTTGAATATTACTGCCAGCCATTCCAGGCTAAACATCCTCGCCGTCCTCCGTCTTTCCAAGCACTGTGACTCCAGAATAGAAGAAGTCCTCAATGTTCAATATTTTTTCTTTACTATCATAGGAAAGTTCCCTGACAGAAAGTTCAACAGACACTGGGCATTCTTCCTCGCGCTCAAGGATTTCGATTGCAATAGGAGCATACTCCTCGAAAATATATCCATTTACAACACAGTATGTTTTTTCTTTCTATTCGTCATACTTAAGTTTTGCATCACAAGATTCTGGAACTATTCCAATCGGAATCTCGTCATAAACCAAGTTGTCCTAGTCGTCAATATGATAAGCATGTGTATTAAATTCTGGCTTTCCATCAACTTCAATTACATATGCCAAAATAGGGCGGTTAGAAAATGATGGAAGAGCAGCTTTCATTGTTGACTCAGATATAGCAGATTTGTTTTTATTTTCACCAGTGTGACAAGCTTGAAGAACTACAGGGCGAAGACCCTCTGTATCTTTATCATTTTTCTTAAACTACATTTTCCCAGGTACTTGTACAACAATATTTTTGTTATCATCATCTGCACTAAAATGAACAGATTTACCTTGCTGTACATAATATTCATACAAATTATCTAGGCTTAACAGCCTTAACTTACTCATTGGTTATTTCATCTCCTTCCATATTCTTCTCCTGGCAGGAGAGTATTAAAAATGAAGGATGTCGGTAAATGTAGCACCCTTCAGATCATCACTTGAAAACATAATTTTATTGGTATTCAAAAAATACCAATTCTTATTATCATTGCTAATCTCCTCAAAACCTAACTTTTTTAAAAAAGCATATGTATCAGGAGAATTTGTTACTATAAATTTTTTATCCATTTACATCACCTCTTAACTTGGGTTGGCGGCAGTATCTCTCGTTCTATCTCCAGAATCCGTCAACTCATCATCTGGTGTTTTAGGTCTTCCAACATCATTAGATGATTGTGTGTAAGAAGTTGATAATGGTTTGAACTTATCTGTCAGACCAAGAATATTAACTTCAAGCTTATTTAGGGCAATTGTATCCTTTTCAGAATATCCGTTACATGCTCCATACGCCAAAATTGTCGGGAAGCCATTCTGTGCTGCTGTAAGTAATTGTTCTTTATAATCTGGCAACGTATATACACTAACTGCAAAAAACTTTACTTTACACGGATTACTTATTGTCAACATCATCCTATGGTTAACCCAACTTTGGATCTGTGGAAGAAGAGAAGATATGGCATACTCAGTATTAACCATAGTCGCTAACTTGAACGCATACGTATTATTAATCGTACTTCCATTTAAAACTTCTGCGCCACCAGCAGTATTAAGAACAGTCTCTGTTGCTTTCATAACCTTGGTTGTATCAGCAGCAGTACTGTCTGGGAACGAAATCTCGTTTA
>CACYCJ010000408.1 GCA_902772925.1 uncultured Lachnospiraceae bacterium | reverse complement strand
GTATATATCCCGGAAAGCAAGCTGACAGTGAGCATCGAAGGCAGCAGTATCAAGGATGCGGCAGAGAATGATGAACACATCCTCGTATATTCGTATGCTGAAAATATTGCCCGCAAAGAGAACCTCAGCAAGAAGGATGTAAAAGACGCGTACGCTGCTGATGTGCTTGTCTATAAAGAAAAGGATACAGTTGATGATGCTCTGTTATATGAGGTCTATGACAGAGATAAAGAGTACAAGGATAACGAAGATGCGGTCAGGTTTGCCAACAGCAAAGACAGCCTGAACAGAGAAAGTGACAGCGAAATAAGCTTTAAGTACAGTGAAGACTGGAACACGAGCGCTGCATTTACCAATGATGGCAAAGCTGCCGACAAAGAAGAAACTGAGGCGGGCATACCTGCGCAGTTTGTGCTGTCAGTGCAGAAACCGGAGAGTGAGCTGAAGAACAGCAAATCCGGCGGCACAGAAGATTCTAAAGAAGCAGCTAAGATCGAAAAGACTGCGACAGACGAAAAGACATATAAGATCACAGCTGTTTATGACAGCGATTCAGGCATACCTGAAAACGCTGAGCTTACAGTCAAAGAAATAAAGAAGGGCGATTCCGACTATGACAGTTATGTAGAGCGCGGTGCGGACAAGATCGGCAAAAAACCGGATGACCTTGTATTTGCGAAAGCCTTTGATATCAGCTTTACAGATCCTGAAAGCAGCAAGGAATACCATCCGGATAAGGATGTAAATATAAGCATAGAGCTGCTTGAAGAGGATATCAAAGAAAAAGAGCAGATCGACGTTGTGCATTTCGGTGATGAAGCAGAAGTCGTAGAGTCTAAAGTTGACAACAATACGGTCAGCTTCGATTCAGCCGGATTCAGCGTATTCCTGCTGCTTTCGTCTGAAAAGGAAAGAAAGACTACGCTGAAAGCACAGAATGTCGCTGATCCGACACTTGAAAAACAGTTCCTCTATCTGGACGGAAACTGGGCGACGTGGCAGATCGAAGTCGATCAGGATGAACAGAGCGACCCGGAAGAAGATCCTCTTAAGTTGACAGATACATTTTCCGATAATCAGTCAATCGATTATTCATCTATCACTGTTACTGAAGGCGTGAACTATGATTACAGGGGCAATACAGGTACTTATTATATCCCTGTCGGTACTGACGCCACTATCACTTATCGCACCCGTATAGTTGCCAGTCCGGGTGAAAGAGTGTACTACGGAAACAAAGCTGAACTTTACAAAGGTTCAGAAATGATTGCTGAAAAAGAAGTAGAACGAGACGACGTTATTTATCCGAGTGCCTCTGATGTGGCAGGCATGGGCGTGAACTATATGGTCAGGTTCTATGTTTACGGCAATGCGAAGATGCAGACTGGTATCCCAGGGGCACAGTTTATCCTGCTTGATGAGAACCGCAGACCTATGACCTACAAGAAGGAAGGCCAGGAAGAAGAAGAGGTCATCACATTCCTTACTGATGACAAAGGTTATGCGAATATACAGCTTGACGAAGAGACGTACGGTTTTTCCATTGAGAAGAATACCCAGTACTATGTGGAGATGATCAAAGCTCCGGAAGGGTATAAGAAAGATAACAGCGTTTACGGTTTCATAATCAAGGACAATCCTGATTACAGCAATTATGAGTATTATAACGGTGATACGCTCAAGGTTCGCCTCTACCCTGATGAGGCTAGCCTTAATGTTTCCATGCGCTTTTCGGGTAACTATACCCTGAATCCGACTCAGACAAATCCGATTGAAGTGGTACTTCAAAAGAAGGTCAACGATGACGCGGAATGGGAAGAAGTTGAGCGCCATGATTACACCGAATTCAGATATGGTTCCATAACTTTCGACAATGGTACGGCAGAGAATCCTCTTGAAGTGGGACCGAAATACCGCATTATACAGGAACATGTACGGTCTTACGATATACCGGACGAAATCAATCTTAAGTCGACATATTATCTCATCGTAGGATCGAATGGTGACTATGAACCAAAAGAAAACGACCCTTATGAATTTCGTGTAACAAATGAAACAAAAGACTGCAGCTTCAATATCGTTATCGACAATGAATTCGAGAAGCATCAGCTGACCATCACCAAGATGGATAAAGAGATCGGCAAGAGACTGGAAGGTGCAGAATTTACCGCAAGAAGAGTAAAGGGCGATAATGGAGATGTAAAGAAATATACAACTGATAGCAATGGTGTCATCGGCGTCAGCGGTGATCCGGACTTTGAATCTGAGACCCTTTATTATCTTATCGAGACGAAGGCCCCGGATGGCTATTTGCTGCCTTTGGTAGACAAAAAAATCTACTTCTATTTCTGTAATGATCCTTATAGGGAGCCAGAGATACTTGCAGATCTCCCTAAAGGGGAAACAGCGGTCAATCTGTCAGAGACATACGGCAGCCTCACACTTGATAACCAGAAGGCTGAACGCACTATCGCTGTCATGAAGACATGGCAGGGCAATAAATGGCCTGACGCTGTAGATGGAGTAGAAATCGGACTCTATAAATCTGTTGGCGGTGCAGATCCGGTTCGTGTAGATACCGTTGTGCTGACAAAGAGTGCTCCATATAACGATGAGGCCTTTGAAAATATGCCGACAAGGACGGATGATGCTAATCCAAAAAACATCACCTACTCCATTTTCGAGGAGCATGTCTACGATTCTGCTCATAATGATATCAAATCCAATTATGTTCAGGAATACGGTGTCTCAGACGCCGGGGTTTATATTGTTCGAAACGCCACTGCCACAAGTCTTCATGTCTTCAAAGAATGGTATGATGGTGATGTTAGGGTCGAAAATCAGGACATTCTTAATACCCAGTCTGATGTGACTTTTGATTTATATCGCACGACAGACAAATCCATTATTGACGATGTACGCGAGGATGGCGTAACGAATGAGGAAATGGAGAGCGTTCTCAATAGGATGACAAAGGTGAGAGAAGACATTCACTTTGGCAAGTCTGATAATTGGGAAAAGGTCATCGATGATCTGCCTGAGAAGGACGATCAGGATCCTCCGCGGCCATACTACTATTACACGTATGAGACGGTTCCATCTTTTGGAAATGAGCTCTACGAATTTAATGAAGACAGTGGAACGGCCACGATAAAGAATCAGATAGCACCGGAAACTGTGTCTGTCAGAGTTGTGAAAGATGTCGTACATGATCCGCGTCCGGAATCAAAGAGCACAGACTTCACCATCACCTTGAATCTTACCACCAGTGATGGCAAACATCCTATACGTGAATACAAGGTCGCAGACGGTCTGACCACAGACTGGGAAGGAAATGTGAGTTTTGAGTTGAGAGATACAGATCCTCAAAATACAGGTTCTCAGGGTGAAGATTCTTCTTTAACATTGACACTTCCTAAGGACGTTACCGCAACCCTTACAGAAACAGAGAACAAAGAATATGATGAAGCGGCATCATCTGAGAACATTCATCCTGAGGAGACTTCAGAATCAAATATCTTTAAATTTGAGATAAAAAATGGAGGGGACGTCACCTTCACGAACACGCTTCATGTTATCTGCAAGGTCATAGATAATAACAGCCAATATCATGTTTTTGAATCATTCAAGAGTGCATTGGCTTATGTACGGGTACATCGGGACGATTTTGGCAATCAGGTCAAAATTGAAATGCTTGAGGACTACACCATGCCGTCCAAGGATTTATTTGATGTACAAGAAGGCGAGAACATCATCCTTACGACTGCGTCTACAACAGCAGAAACATTCCCGTACATACCTAAACCTGGCATGGATCCAGAGTCTGCCACTATCACCAGAGGTGGTGGTAATTCCAGTATGCTCACAAATGCCGGTACTTTGGCACTGGAAAAGATAATCCTTGATGGTGCAAAGAGCAGCTTTACGGTCGATCACGACGGCGGACTGGTGTATAACACCGGTATACTTAACATCGGCACACCTAACAGCTCTTATAACACGATACTACGGAACTCCGAAGCAAGCGGCAATGGTGGCGCCATCTATTCGAGCGGGACGATCAATATGATGTCGGGCACGATCGCCGGAAATGGGGCTGAGAATAGTTC
>CACYCJ010000407.1 GCA_902772925.1 uncultured Lachnospiraceae bacterium | reverse complement strand
TTGTCTTGGTACTATTAACAGTCTTAACTACACTGACCCTTGCAGCGTGTGGAGGTCCAGAGGGAGAAATCAAGAGTCAAATAAATGATTCATTCAAGCCAATAAAGGAAGCTGATGAAACAATTATAAATAGTTTGAGTGAGAAAGGCCTTTCGTGCCTGGGAAATGTCGGTGTTGATGACAAAGAATTTATTAAAGGCTTACTAGAAAAGGCATCGATTGAGACTTCTGTTGAAGTTGAAGAAGATACAGCCAGAGCAGAAGTAACATATACAGCATTTGATAATAAAGCATTCAACGAACTCGTAAAAGAAAAATCTGATGAGTTCTTAAAAAGCGAAGAAAGACCTACTCTAGAAAAAGAAGATCGTCTGGCACGTGGCAAAACGGCTGTTGAGGAGGCCGTGGCAGCGAATGAATCGACTACACGCGCAGTTGTTATAGAACTAAAAAAGAATGGGGACTCCTGGGAGCCTATAGATGGTTCAACGCTGGACGACATCTTATTGGAAGAAATATATTCAGAAGAAGAAATTAAAGAACTATCAGAGGCGCTTGACGGGTATTCTTGGAGATTTGACGGAATGAATGCAAGTCAGATTCTAGAGAAACTGAAAGAAGAGGGGCTTACTATTGGAGATATCCAGGTTTTTGATGAAGACACCGATCCAAATAAACTGCTCGGCAGACCAAATGAGTATAATTCAAAAGCATCTTTTCTTGATACTCGTGTCGAAGATCCTTATGGAGGGAATGGATACATAGATGGAGATATAGATATTGATATGGGAGGTACTGTTGAAACCTTTGATACTGCAAAAGATGCACAGACAAGAACTAAATATATTACAGACGTTACGACATCTAGTGGTATAGGAAAGATGTACATGTACACCTTCTGCAACGTAGTATTCCGCGTTGGATATGATTTAAAACCATCACAAGCAGAAGAATATGAGAAAGCATTCATGAAATAAAAGTTCAGGTTTTTATTACATAACGCCGATCTAGGTATTGGCGTTTTTATTTGCAACAAGAACGAGGAAAGGAGGATGAAATGAATGTCAGATAATTGGGTGGTGCAGAATTTGCAGAATGCACTGAACACATGGAATACGAAGATGGCTGAGGTGTGGAGTTTGCTGACGATGTCGCCCGCGTCA
The DNA here is from genome assembly GCA_902772925.1 of uncultured Lachnospiraceae bacterium. Classification (GTDB taxonomy): domain Bacteria; phylum Bacillota; class Clostridia; order Lachnospirales; family Lachnospiraceae; genus Eubacterium_Q. The sequence goes on along the minus strand of CACYCJ010000407.1, from coordinate 1,168 downwards.
TTTAAAGGCGGAGGCATATGGAGCGTCATACTTCGGATCAACGGAGCAGTTAAAGGCATAGGCCTGGCGCTGCTCGTTTTATTTTTTCTGATGGGCGTCGTCAAGACGAGCGGGTCGCTCTCTGAGATCAAACGCCCGGAGCACGCATTGAAATTGTTTATTAGGTTTGCCATAGCGAAAGGGGTAGTGACTTACGGACTGGATCTGATGCTGGCACTCTTCACCATAGCGCAAGGCATCATGTCGACTATGATGAGCGCGTCTGGTATAGGGGCTGCGAGCAAAGTGGATTTGCCGAGCTCAATGGTCAAGGCTATAGAGGACGTGGGCTTCTTCGAAAGCATCCCGCTCTGGGCGGTGACGATTATAGGCAGCCTGTTTATCACGGTGATGTCGTTCATCATCATCCTGACTGTGTACGGCCGGTTCTTTAAACTGTATATGTACACGGCTATTGCGCCGATCCCGCTCTCGACTTTTGCGGGGCAACCGACGCAGAGCATAGGCATTAGTTTCCTGAAAGGATATGCTGCTGTATGCCTTGAGGGGGCAATCATAATACTGGCTTGCATCATTTTCACGAAGTTCGCGGCAAGCCCGCCTGTGGCTGACACCGACATGGCGGCGGCTACGATGGTGTGGAAGTATATCGGGGAGCTTGCGTTTAATATGCTAGTGCTCGTAGGCGCGGTGAAGATGAGCGATAGGATTGTTCGTGAGATGCTTGGATTGGGATAAAGATGCGCTATTCGAAAAAGTTCGCAAATTAGCGAATTATTCGAGTATGCGAAATGAGAGGAGGCAAGTTGAATGGAAGTTAGAATAAATAGGGAGATTCGGGATTATACCGAGTCGATGTTTTTCGGACTGTCGCTTAGGCAGTTCATTTTTTCTGTGCTGGCTTGTGGTGTGGCAGCAGGTATATATATCGGGCTTAAGCCGGTGCTCGGGACCGAGACTACGAGCTGGCTTTGTATAGTGGCAGCGTTTCCGTTCGCGGTGCTCGGCTTTCTTAAGTACAACGGTATGACAGCAGAGAAGTTCATATGGGCATGGATCAAATCGGTATTTCTCATACCGAAAGTGCTGACATTCGGAAATACGAATTATTACTACGCGTTACTTGCGGATGGCTCGCCGGAGAACGAAAAAAAGCACCGTTTCCACA
>CACYCJ010000406.1 GCA_902772925.1 uncultured Lachnospiraceae bacterium | reverse complement strand
ACTATAATAGATTCATTATAACGCATCATTTGAAAACAAAAGATACAAAATGATTTATCCAAGGAGGAAAGACCATGACAATCAACAAAAATTCAGAAGGTTCAAATCTTACCATATCAATCGAGGGCAGACTTGATACTACAACTGCACCTGAGCTGGAAAATGAGCTTAAGACTGCTCTTGACGATGTTACAGAGCTTACATTTGATCTTGAGAAGCTTGATTATATTTCATCTGCAGGACTCAGAGTTCTTCTTTCTGCTCAGAAGACTATGAATCAGAAGGGATCTATGAAGATCAAGAATGTTAAGGATGAGATTATGGAAATCTTTGAGGTTACGGGATTTGTTGATATTCTTACTATCGAATAATCGATAAACAAGAGGGGGACAGCATATGAAGGAACTTAACATAGAGGCTCTTAAGGAAAACCTGGATACTGTTCTTCAATTTGTAGATAAGGAATTGGAGGACATGGATTGTCCGATAAAGATCCAATTCCAGATCGATGTTGCTGTTGAAGAGATTTTTATCAATATTGCAAGCTATGCATATGAAGATAAAACCGGATTCGCAAAGATTGAGGTGATAGTAACCGAAAATCCTACAGCCGTGTCCATAAAGTTTACAGACAGTGGCGTACCTTATGATCCTTTAAAAAAGCCTGACCCGGATGTCAGCCTGTCGGCAGAAGAACGACGGATAGGCGGATTGGGGATTTACATGGTAAAGAAAAGTATGGATGCCATGGAATATGAATATCTCGACGGGAAAAACATTCTCGTCATTAAGAAGGTATTAGAGTAATGAAAAGCCTTTGCCGGCATAAGGGGTGACTTATAAAACGGCAGAGGCTTTTACTTGTATCTCTTTTCGAAAACGAAAGGACCATATAAAAGTGAGAAAAGTCATACTTGCATCAAAATCTCCGAGAAGACTTGAGCTTATGAAAAAAATAACGGATGATTTTGAGATTATTCCCGCAGAGACGGAGGAAAAGACCGATGAAAGCGATCCCGCAATGATAGTTATGGCGCTTTCGGGCTCAAAGGCCAAAGAGGTCTTTTATAAAAAACAGGAAAGTAATGATTCGTCCGGAGAAGGCGGATTTTTGGTGATAGGCGCCGATACAATAGTGGTGCATGACAATGAGATACTGGGGAAGCCCCGGGATGAAAAGGATGCCTTCAGGATGCTGAAGGCACTTTCAGGTGATGTGCATAGTGTCTATACGGGAGTCACGGTCATTTCCGAAGAGGGCATAGGCAGCATTTTTTCTTTCTATGAGGAAACGCTGGTTTACATAAAATCCATGAACGACGATGAGATAAATGCTTATATTGCCACGGGCGAGCCTATGGATAAAGCCGGAGCCTACGGCATTCAGACCGAGTTCGGTAAGTATGTAGAAAAAATAGATGGGGACTATGATAATGTAGTCGGACTTCCGGTGGAAAGACTTGCAGCTGAGCTTAAAAAACACGGGCTGGATGAGGTGATTACCGCAAAGAGAAGACCGGATGTTAATGATGTAAGCACAGAAGCAAATAAAGCGAAAGATAAAGCTGCGGATGAAGCAGCGGATAAAGCTGAAGATAAAAAAATCGCCAAGGTGTGGGTTGCGGTTGCTACTCATAAGGAGTACCGGATGCCTGCGGATATAATGTATGTCCCGGTGTTTGTGGGGGCTAAGCTAAGGAGTGATGAGGAGCTTAAGACTCTTCCTGCTTCATATAAAAGGGACGATACCGGAGATAATATCTCCGAACAGAACCCGAGGTTCTGCGAACTTACCGCACTTTACTGGGCGTGGAAGAATCTGGATTCGAAATATCTCGGGCTGGTGCATTACAGAAGACATTTCAGGGGAAGGCTAAAGCCCGAAAAGGGTGACGCATTTTCGGAGGTTTTAAGGTACAGAGAGCTTAAAAAATACCTCGGAAAATACAGTGTGATAGTTCCGTGTAAGAGGCATTATTATATAGAAACCCTGGAACAGCATTATGCTCATAATCACTTTATAAATGAGCTTCATACCGCAAGGGACATTATGCTGGAGAAGTACCCCGAATATGAGGCTGCATATAAGACGGCGATGAACCGCACCTGGGGATATATGTTCAATATGATGATACTTCGCAGGGATCTTATGGATGATTACTGCGATTGGCTTTTTGATATATTGTTTACACTTACCGAAAGGCTGGGGGATTCACCTGCCAGATCGTCCTTTGAGGAAAGATATGCGGGAAGAGTAAGCGAAAGGCTTTTCAATGTGTGGCTTGAAAAAAAGATATCTGACGGAGTGATAAAACCGGAGGAGATAAAAGAAATTCCCTTTATGTATATGGAAAAGATCAACGCACTTGATAAGGGAGTCACATTTTTAAAAGCAAAATTT
>CACYCJ010000405.1 GCA_902772925.1 uncultured Lachnospiraceae bacterium | reverse complement strand
TTTTATCTCAAAGATGCGTGCGTCATGGCCCAGTTTCTCCAACGTATATTGAGTTGCATACGTCTGGAGTGCACTGCCAAAATTATCTTTATATGTAACAGCTGCTATTCCTATTTTCATTATTTATAACTATTTATGAGTGAGTATTTCTTTATAAACTTTCAGATAAGCATTAACCATATTGTTAATATCATATTCCTCACATCGTTCCATACACTTATTCTTGATTTGCTCGTAATACCCTTTGTCATACAATAATTGCTTCACTTTCTCAGCCAAACATTTATAATCACCTTGAGGGAATAATATGCCTGCACCTTCTACAACCTGCCTCAATCCATCTACATCACTTGCTATAACAGGCAGACCGCCTGCCATCATCTCAACAGCAGTCAAACCAAACCCTTCCCAATTTGATGATTGAATACCAATATCAGCCCTCCCAATCCAACTGGGCACATCCGATTGCGTTCCTGTAAAATGTACTCTACTTGCAACACTAAGCTCTTTTGCGAGAGCTTCGCAATTAGCTTTATTATCTCCATCGCCAACTAAAATCAGATGAACATCATCTGCCAATAATGTCATTGCTCGAATGATGGTTGCTTGATCCTTAGCCGGCGCAAATCTTGCTACCATGATAAGAGTATGTGGATAAAACCTCTCATGTTTGCATTCCTTAAATTCTGATAGATTTACGCCATTATTCACAACAACGAACCTGTTGTCATCAGAACTTTTGCCAAGCCATTCTCTTAAGTTCTTATCCGTTAATTCGCTTATAGAAATTATCTTTCGATATCTGCCATAAACCCATTTTTCAACAGGTCTTAAGAATGACTTTGATCTACGCTTGTTGTAAGTATTATGTTCTGTATATACAAGTGGTTTTCCAACAAAGAGATTGGCTAAAGCAACCCAATATAATGATGGAAACAGATGGACATGAATTATGTCAAATCCTTTGAGGTGCCGAGCCAGTCTGAATATAACAATCGGATTATATAGACTACCGCAGTTTAATGAAACGACCCTAACCCCTGCTTCTTTAAAATAATGAAGAAAAGAATCGTTAACTACCCCATTTATTAAGAAAGTAGCATTCTCCTGCTTATTCATCAGAGGAACAATCTCTGACATCAATCTCGATGCCCCGCCCACACTTAGTATAGGCATTACATGCAATATTTTCATGTAAACTATTTTTTGATACCTAAACTAGAATATATGTTATTGCTAATTTTCATAATTGGAAGGGAAAGTACATAACTGGTAATGACTAAAACCACATAGATTGGCAGCGGATATCTTAACATACATAGATAATCGTGGAATAAATACAGTGTAAAATAACCATGAACGAACCACATCGGCATTGAATACTTTCCAAGTTCTGTCAATACTTTTTCTGTATATTTACCTAAACGTATATGTAGCAATAAATAAATTGCTATTATAGCAAAGAAAGGGTTAAGTGCATGCGTATGGAACACACTCCTTAAAACTACTATTAATATAAGTAATGTAATTGCGATGGGGGGGGCAAGTTTTTTACATAATAGTTTCCCTTGCCTATTGAGACGTTCCATCACCATACCAACGACAAATGGGAATAACAACTTTATTGTCAACAACAAAACATATATATATTGTAGCCTAAAGAAACCGCTTCTATATCTACTTACTATATATGAAGTCACAAAATACAAAACCAGCGATATTATGACAACCACTATATCTCCCCATCTTTTATTCATTAATCTTAGAATGTATTCTGAGGAAATGAATAATATAGCATATGGTAATAAAAACCAATAGTGTATATTGTAATTCCATCGATATCCGATTGCATTACCTATTATATCATTCAAGGTGCCAGGGTAATGTTCTGGTGCAATGAAACTTCCAATACCTATTGGGAATAGCAACAAAACTATCCAAAATGTTATGTATAACTTTAATAATTTGCGTATTTTTTCCCAGAAAGAATATTTACCATAGGTATAACTTAAACCATATCCACTCAATAAAATGAAAAAACATACAGGGTTGGCTATATTGTTTATATAGTATGTTAAAGGCTCCCCACTTATATAGATTAATGACGTATAACTGTCATTAATATCATGAAGATGGTATGCCATCATTAGCAATAACGCTATACCTCTTATTACAATACTTTGCTGCTTTGTCATGCAAGAAATAACGATTACTAAAACTTTTCTAATATTTTCTTGTCTCTACAAAAACAGAGGTAACCTAAAATAGCAAAAGGATACCATCTGAGAGATATCTTAAAATCAGTTTTATGTTTCCTTATGAAATAAAAACGCCAAAAATTTATGGCATTCCTGATTTTCTGTCTCAAAGGTACGCAAGAGTCCAACATCTCTGAATAGTTAATCATTGCATACGTCGGACTCTTGATTCTATTTCGTATGCTACCAGAAGTTAATCCCATTGGAAGGTAATTCCAAACATAAATAAACTTGTTGAAATACCTCAATTTGTATTTTCTTGCTATTCTATTCCACACCAGACTTTCAGCACAAAAGCGTTCTCCCTCAATGTCAGGAAAAGGATACTCTTTCATTATCTCCGTCTTGAAAGCCTCAGCATTACCACCTTTACTGTTATATCTGTATGCATATTCAATGCTTGAACAATCTATGACATTTTCCTCAGGTCTTTCATACACTCCTGCCCCATTTGGCAAACAACGATAGCCCGAAACCCCAGCAAAGATTTCGTTATCCTTTACCTGCTGATAATAGTAATTCAACCAGTGCAAGGCATCCGGTGTGAGTGTATCATCACTGTCAGCAATAAAGAATAAATCGCCTTTAGCCAACTCCACCCCCTTGTTTATAGCCCTATGTTTGCCTCCATTCGGTTGAGAGAAATATCTGATATTAATAACACCCTCTGCAATAAATGAACGCATCACTTCATTGATATTGTCTGACGAGCCATCATTCACAACCAGCCATTCAAAATCCTTGAACGACTGTTGTTTTATACTATTATACAGCTTTTCTATAATATCTGCTCGATTATATACGGGAGTGAAGATTGTAATCATAACCTACTTTATAACAAGTATCTACTATTTAGTATTTACACTTTACCTCTTATTTCGTGATATTATTCTCCTTTAGTATCTTGTTTCAAAAATGAGAGTATTCTATTTACTCTCTTATCTATGGTAAGGCTACTTGCCTTATTAATTGCCCCTTGTGATAATCTCTCTCTTATTTCTTTATTGTCTTTCAACAACTTAATAGCATTCGCAATCTCGTTTTTATTTAAAGGATCTACCAAGATAGAGCAACTATCATCCAATATGTCATAATTAAACTCTCTATCAGACGAAACTATTGGCAATCCACAAGCCATTGCTTCTATTATAGCATTACAGCATCCCTCATGCAATGTTGGAAGAACGAAAATATCAGCACAATTCATGTAGTCTGGTATTTCGTCATGTGGAACTCTTCCTTGGTAAAGAATTCCCGAACAATCTGGGATACCTTTGTTCCCATGTGGAGCACCTATAAATATCGACTTGATATGAGGATCCCCTATTTGAGTTATAACATCAGACAATACCTTTGAGCCCTTACGTTCACATAAATATCCAACAAAAGCAATAATAAAATCTTCCTTTGGAAAAC